>CANRPB010000016.1 GCA_947632415.1 uncultured Bacilli bacterium | reverse complement strand
CTTGAAAAACATATGAACTGTGTAAGAAAGGCCAAAGAAAGAGAACTTGAAAATCAAGAGAAACAAATACTTGAACAAAAAACTAAATTAAAAGAACAAGAAAATAGTTTAAAAGAACAAGAAAATAGTTTAAAAGAGCAAGAAAATAATTTAAAAGAACAAGAAAATAATTTAAAAGAACAAGAAAATAAAGTGAAAGAAGAACAAAATAAAATAAAAGAAGAACGAAATGAATTAAAAGAACAAAAGATTAAAGTCAAAGAACAGGAAAACAAGGTCAGAGAACACGAGACTAAAGTTAAAGAACTTGAAAATATAGTAAAAGAACGAGAAAATAAAATCGAAGAAAAATTAAGACAAAATAAGGAAAATTTTGATAAGGAAAAATTAGAACTCGATAATGAAAAGAACAAATTTAAACAAGAAAAGATTGAATTTGCTAAGAGATTACTTGAAGCTAATATAGATATTGTTGAAATATCTAAAATGACGGATTTAAAAGTAGAACAAATCAGAGAGATAGATAATTAGAATCTATCTTTTTGATTTGATTTTTTGATTTTTTTTTACATTTTGTTGTAAAGTGTTAAAAGTTTTGGATATTGTTATTTACTAAAGGGGTGTTATTGTGTTAAAATTAAGGCATGAATGATGGAGGATGATAATGTGAATGTTATTATTTCTAATAAGAATAAGGATATATTAGATAAGTTGGATATTGAGGTAATTAAAAGGCTTGATGGAGAGTATGTGGTTGATGAGTTGGTTGATATTTTTCAGAATTTCTTTTTTAATAAGATGATTGTTGATATTACAGCCATTAAAAATTATCAAGATATGAGAAATATTCAAAAGTTTTCTATTTCTTTTGATATGAATAAGGTAATATTTTTGTTGGATCCTACCTCTTTAAGTGCTAATCCTGATTATTTATCGAAGTTGATTTCAATGGGAATTTATAATTTTACTACTAATTTAGAGGGATTGGTTTATTTGTATTCTAATCCTAATTCTTATCGTGATGTTGCTCAATATCATAGTTTAGATAGTCTTATTATTGCTGATGATGCATCTAGTGTTTCTAATGAGGTTGTTAAGCCTGAGCCTGTTGATTTGGTACAGGAGGTTGAAGAGTTACCTCAGGAGTCTCCTGCATCAAAGAATATTAGAAAGCGTGTGATTGGTGTTAAAAGTGTAACGCCTGGTGCTGGGGCTACGACGCTTGTTTATTTAATGAAAAAGCAGTTGGAAAAGAAGTATAAGGTTTTGGCTGTTGAGATTGAGAAAAGGGATTTTATTTATTTTGATGATAAGTCGTTGTTGTCTCTTTCTAATGGTGTTATTGGTGAGATTTTAAATACTAATGAGGATAAAGATGTTATTCTTGTTGATTTGAATGGTAGTCCGAATGCTATTAATTTCTGTAATGATGTTTTGTATTTAATTGAACCATCTATTATTAAGATAAATAGATTGTTGTCTATTAAGCCAAAGATTTTGAATGAATTAAAGGGTAAGAAGGTTGTTTTGTGTCCTAGTATGTTGACTGATAAGGATGTTAAGGATTTTGAATTTGAGTCTAATTTAAAGGTTTTTTGTAATTTGCACCCTGTTGATGATCATTCTAAGAGTGATGAGATTGCTAAGTTATTGAATAAATTGGGATTATAATTAATTATTTGTTCTAAATATTTGACAAAATAATAAAATTGTTGTAAACTATTTTTAGTTGAGAGGAGTTATATTTTATGATGAATTTAGTTAATATTTTGGATAAGTTACCGGATTCAACTCAATGTGGTTTTAATATACCTGGTAAGCTTGCTTATGTTGTAAGTTTAATTATAACTGTTATACAGTATGGTGTTCCTTTGTTATTGATTATTTTTGGTATGTTGGATCTTGGAAAGTCTGTAATAGCAAGTAAGGAAGATGAGATTAAAAAAGGTTATCAAACTTTTATAAAGAGACTTATTGCTGCAATTGTTGTTTTCTTTGTAATTGCTGTTGTTAAATTGATTGTTGGATTAGCTGCTGATGATGATGATAAGACTGGAATTGTCAATTGTATTGATGAGGTTGTTAGTTATTATTCAAAACATAAATAGACCATGATGAAATTATTTCATTTGGTTTTTTTTTGTTTGACATAGGGGTGACTATATGTTATTATATGTTTGAGACTGTTGGGGATTTTGTATTATATAGTTTATTTTTTTATTAATGTTTTTATAGATTGGATGTGACATTATGTTCTTGAAAACGGCTTCAGAGATTTGTTCTTTGATTGATGATGATTTGACTCAATTTATACATACTATAATTCTTATTATTGAGATTGGTGTTCCTATTTTGCTTATTATATTTGGTATGTTGGATTTTGCTAAGGGTGTTATGGCTTCTAGTGATGATGATATAAAAAAGGGACAGAGGGCTTTTTTTAAGAGGCTTTTAGCGGCTGTTGTTGTTTTCTTTATATTTAGTGTAACTCAGTTGGTAGTGGGATTAGTGGCTGGTGATGATCCTGGTATATGGTCATGTGCTTCTGCTATTTTGAATGGAACTAATAAACAGACCAATTCTGTAGCTGGTTCTGATTCGTGTCCTGGTACGTTATTAAAGTCTAAATATGAAGAGTGTTTGTCATATCATGATGAGATTACATGTAAGTCTATTTTTCAGACGGGTTGTAATTTTAAGGATACGGAGTTTTTATGGGATTATTATGGAAATCCATATGGTGAGATTGAAAATGAGTATTTGAATAGTGTTGATTGTAGTACATTTAGTAAGTCTTTGTATACTGATATGTTTAAGTCTGCTTATATATCATGTAGAAATGATACTCAGCATACTGAACAGCAGTGTCTTGATTTTCTTAAGCCATATTGTGTTAAGAAATAAATTATTTATGCGAGTTGGAAGGAAATGGTGAATTTGTATGAATTATAGTGATTTGAGAAGTAAGTATGATGTTTTTGCTGGTGAAATAAATGATAAGAGGTTTCAGTTACAAAAAGTTAGAGATGAAATTAATGAAATTGAGGTTCAAATTGAGAAAAAAGTTTTTGATATGATGAATTTTGATTTTAAGACTTATGGTTTTCATAATGTTAGATATTCTAATATTCTTGAGTTAAAGAATATGCTTGATTTGAAACTTGTTGATTTGAAGCATAAGGAAAGTCAACTTTGTTTAGAGTTAGATAATGTTCAAAATAAAAATAAGATTTTTATGGATAAGATTCTTGAGATATGTGAGGAAAATCTTGATGAGTTAAAGAAGGAGCAGGAAAAATATCAAAAGGAACAAGCTCGTCAACAATCTTATAATGATGACTGTAGTTTGGTTATTAAAAACTGTGAGTCGGAAATTACTTTGTTACAGTTGCGTTTAAATAGTTTTGCTCAGTATGAGTTAGTGGGTTTGATGTCTAAGAAAGATATTTTGGAAAAAGAGAGTATTGAGTGTGAAATAAAGAAGTTACAGGATCAAATAAATGAGAATAGTAAGAAAATTGCTTCTGTTAGTGCGAGTCGTAAGTTGGATGAGATTAATGGTGTTATAAGTGATTATAATAGTTTGATATCTGATGTAAATAGTGTGCTTTCTGTTGTAAATAATTCTAGTTTAGATAAAGTTAATGATGATAATGATATGGTTAATTCTAATGAAGCTAGTTCTCTTAATAGTGATTTAACTCGATTTGTACCTAATAGTGATTTACTTGCAATTTTAGGAGATTCTAGTAATGTTCAGAATACTGTTTCTGATGATTCTCTTGATACACCTAAACCTTCGTATAATGATAGTGTTGATAATTTAGAGAAGATGTCTAGTGATGATTCAATTCTTGATTTTCTTTCGACTTTAGATGTTTCTGGTAATGTTCAAAATACTGTTTCTAATGATTCTCTTGACATGCCTAGACCTTTGCATAATCATGATGTTGATAATTTAGGGAAAATGTCTAAGGAGGAGCTAATTAATTTAGTTATTAGTAAGTCTTCTGCTGTTCCTGAGGCTGATTATGATAATTTTACAATAGATGATATTGGTATTGGTAAATTTGATGCTTGTGATGGTAAGGTTTATTTTGCAACTGATGATTCTTATAAGTGTGAGATTAATGATTTATTAGGTAATAAGTGTAGGTATTTAATGATTACTGATGTTGCTGATAAATTGAGTATGTTTCTTGCAAAGTATTTGCGTAAACCTATTAAAAAGAAGGTAGACAGGAGTAAAATATTTGGTAAGGTTAAAAGATTAGTTTCAAAGAATAATAGAAATAATGTGTTGAAAAAGGGTATTAATTTTTTAAAGAATTATTTTATTGAAGAAGTAAAGCAAGATGATGTTTTGAGTGTTGATGGAGAGTATATAATTTGCCCTGATTGTGGTGAAAAAAATCCTGTTGGTTTAGCACAGTGTTTTAGATGTGGAATGCCTTTTGATATTGATAAATATTATGATGATTCTAATGGGAGGACTTTGTGATGGTAGAGGAAAAGGTTTATAAGTTAGCTGATAATACTAATATGATATTAATTGAACATGTGATTTATAAGGATAAAAGATATTTGTTATTGAATAAGGAAAATACTGATGAGGTTTGTATTGCTTATGAGGATAATGGTGAATTAGTATTTATTAATAGTGATTATTTTGATTATCACGAGATTGCTTTGTCTTTATTAGCAAAGCTTGAGAAGAAATAGTGAGGTGACTGAATTGATAAGAGTTGAAAATAATTCGGGTTCTAATGTTCAACAAAACAATGTGGTACAAGTTAATAATAATGAGAATAATCGTATAAATATTTTGGCTAGATCTGTTAAGGGAGGATTAGTTACTGTTCCGAATGGTTGTAAATTGGTTTCACAAAGAAAGATGTTTAATTCAAGTAATGAGAATTCTTTGGTTTTAAAAGAACCTGGTTGGAGATTTTCTTTTCCTGGGTTGTATTTTAATACTGTGATAAATGTTCAACCTGTTTCTGTGGAGTGTGAGTCAGTTAGTTATGATTCTAAGGATTACTCTGAGATAAAGTTATTGCCAATTTATAGAATGAGTATTGTAAATGAGGAAGTTTTTTATAATGCTTTTTGTGGAGGAAATTCGGGATCGGTTTTGACAATGGATGATTTGCGAATTAAGATGGTTCATAGGGAGATTATGCAGACGATTGAGCAAATTGTTGCTTTGTCTACTTTTGATGCTTTAAGAAAGTATAGATTACGTTCAGAGATGAAAACTTTGAAGGTTCCTGTTGGTGATCAGATGAGGGTTCAAAGAGTAATTACTTATTTGAAGGATGACATGAGTGACGAGTTGTATAAAATGGTTTGTCAAAATTTTACTGATATTCGTAATAGGTTTGGTATTGGTATTGAGTCTTTAGGTTTTTTGTCTGTTGATAAGCCTCAAGTTATTGTTGAACAGGAGCGTAAGGAAATGGTTAATGCTTCTGAAAATTCGATGAGGATTAAAAATGCAGAAACTGCAAAGAGGGAAAGTGAACTTCGTCTTAATGCAACTGAGAATGATGCTAAGGGAATACATGCTAGTTCTAGGGCTAGGATTGAGGGACCTCTTTCTTCTTTCAGTGAACATTCATTTACTCCTGAACAGGCTTCAGAGTTTATGTATGCTCAAAATAGTAGGACTGTTAATGTTAGAGGTGGTGCGATGCCTATTCTTAACATTAATAATTCTGATTTAAATGATTTAAATTCTGATTTAGGATTGGAACCTTTATCTGATGATACAAGTGTGAAAAGAAGATAGTCTTCTTTTTTTTTGTATATTTTAAATGAAAATGTTTATATTCATATTCATTTTGTGTTTTTTTTGTGATATAATAAAGGCATCTATTAGGAGTTGATTTTAGTGTGTTTTCTAAAATTTAAAAATATAAAATTTTTTGATTTGTTTTTGTGTTTGGTGTTGTTTTTTTCTTTTAGTACATCTGTTTTAGCGACTGATTATGATAAAATGGGTGGATCTACTGATTTGTATTATTATTGTAAGGAGTCTAGTAATTGTATTCCTTTATGTGTGTATAGTTGTGATTCAGGTAGTGATCCTGCGGCTTGTTATGGTGCGAAGACGTATCAAAATGGTGAAATTTCTTTTATTGGACGTTATTATTCTAATGGTGGAGAATTTGTTGCTGACGAAGATAATATTTATAAAATATGGGAAGTAGGTGCTCTTGTTGGAGGTGATTTTTTTAATGGTTTTTCTTCATCGGTAGCTAATTTGTATAGTTGGAGAGGTGAAATATTGCCTACTTCAAAAACAATAAATACATATAGTGATTTGTTGAATTCAAAAAATTGGGTTGATTCTGATGTTTATAATAAGACTAAAAATAATTTAGAATGTCCAAAGTATTTTCATACTGAGCCATATAATGAATTAACTGAGAGTATTAACAGTGTTCTAGACCCTCAAAAAATTTATTTTTTTAGTGATGGTGCTAGTGTTGCTTTGGGTATGCCATTAACTTATAGTTTTATTGATGATTTTTCTTATGTTTTAGAGCAAATTGAAGAATTTAAAATGCCTGCTGTTATGAAAGTTGATTGGATGAATGAGTATTTAAAGTCTTTGAGAAATGCTGGTTCTAATAATTCTTATAATGATTCTTTAAGTGCGGAGCAAAATGTCCAAAATTTTTGTCAAAGTTTGGTTGGTAAGAGTGAGTCACAATTTATTCAAGACGTTGATATGGAAAAATTTTTAAATGATAGATTGTCACTTGTAGTACAAAGACTTAATCCTAGGAATGCTAATGTTTATAATTTTAAGTCTTTAAAAAGTATTTTGGTGGATCCATTAGATCCTTCTAAGAAGGTTGTAGATGAAAATGGAAAGGCTTATATTGATAGACTCACTGATGCTTATGCAAATGTTCAAAAGAGTGCTTTTAAGTATTTAAATGAAACTTGTAGTCTAAATTTGGATACTGCTAAGGTTGATGAAGCTATTGAAAGTGCTGTTTATGAAAAGGTTCAGTTAGGTGACGTTGATTTAAATAATGATGTATTTGATTGTGATACATTGTTTGGTGGAGAAATTGCTGAACTAATAAGTGGAGCTTATTTTGTAATAGAAATTATATCAATTCTTATTTTGATTGTCTTTTCTGTTTTAGATTATTCTAAGGTAATATTAAATGGAGAGAGTGATGAGATTAAGAAGTCGAATCAAAAGTTAATGAAAAGATTAATAATTGTAGTTGTTATATTTTTATTACCAGCTTTAGTTAATACTGTGTTGAGAGTATTTAATATTGAAGGATTTAATTCTGATCATCCTTTATGTGTTAAAATATCAAATGACTAGAAAGGAGAATGAAATATGTCTGTAGGTAGTATATTTCGCTATGTAATTGCTTTTATCGATTCTGGCGTAGTTTGGTTACTTAAAACAATGAGTTCTTTGTTTAATCAGCTAACAGATGTTATGTTATATAGTGAAGATATGATACAATCTTTGAGTCAAAGAATTGGTCTTGTTCTTGGTATATTTATGCTATTTAGATTGGCTATTTCATTGATAACATATTTAATATCTCCTGATAAAATGAGTGATAGTAGTAAAGGTGGAGGTAAATTATTATTAAATGTTGTTGTTTCTTTGGTACTTTTGGCTACTATTAATATAATATTTGTGCAGGCATATAAAATACAAAATGCTTTTATAAGTAGTAATTTTATTGAAAAGATATTTTTTGGAGCGCAGGGTAATATGCCTAATGCTGATGTTAGTTATTATTTGTATACACCTTTGTTTGCTCCGAATACTGATGTTCTTGGTGAAGAATGTAAGAATTTGTGGAGTACAAGTACAGATGCTATGGGGGAATGTAGTAATATTTTAGATCAGGCTCTTGGTACTGATAAAAGGGCTGTTTATCAGTCAATTAATAATCAAGATATGTCGATTGTTTTACAAAATTGGAGTGTTGTAACTGCTAAGTATAATGGTGATTATGTCTTTGTTTATAGATTGGTTGCTCCAATTGTGGGAATTGCGGCATCGATTATATTAATTAGTTTTTGTATGGATTTGGCTGTAAGGGCTGTTAAGTTATTGTTTTTACAGATTGTTGCTCCTATTCCTATTATATCTAATATTGATCCTAATAAGGGACAGGATATTTTTAAAAAATGGTATCAGGAGTGTTTTAAAACATTTTTGTCTGTTTTTATAAGACTTCTTTCTATTGATTTTGCAATCTTTTTGATTACTATGCTTTTAACTGAATTTGCTGATATTTTTACTCCATATCCTTTGTTGAATGTTATTTTAATAATAGGATGTTTGATGTTTGCTAAACAGGTTCCTAAGTTAATTGAGGATATGTTTGGAATTAAATTGGAGGGTGGTATGATTTTGAACCCTTTAAAGAAATTCCAGGAACAGGCTTTGTTTGGAAATCAAATAGTTGGTGCTAGTCGCGGACTTGCGGCTGGAGCACTAGGTGTTGCTTCTGGTGCTGCTGGAGCGGCGGTTGCGAGTCACGGTTTGGGTAATAAATGGTGGCAAACTGCTGGTGCAACAGTGAGAGGTGCTGGTAGAGGTTTGTTTGGAGGAATTGGTGCTGGTTATAAAGCAAAAAATGGTTTTCAAGCAGTTCGTGCTGGTGTTGGACGATTTGCTACTAATGCTGCTTATGTTAACTCATTAGATGGCACTACATTAGGTGGACGTTTAAGGGCTGGATTACAGCAAAGAATGAATCTTGCTACTGACGCGGATTTAACGAAAAAAGATTTGGAAACATTGGGTTCTTTTGAACAGGCATCAGATGCTGCTTTAAAACGTGGTGAAGCTGAAATGATAAAATATAATTCTTTAGCACTAAGAGATGATGATGATAATGTTATCATGACTATGGAACAGTTTAAGGCTGAGCAACAGAGGTTGGAAATTATGAAAAATTCTGGTGTTAATAGGGATGATGATAGGTATTGGAGTACTGATGGAAGAGGTCATCGAACAACTTTCAATCAGGCTATGTATGATCGTGATGTTGAAAATTATTCTAGACAACTTGCAGCTTTACAAGATCAACATGCTATAAATCAGAAAAATTTTGCAGCACAGTATGTTACTGATGTTGCTGCTCATAAATTGACTGATGCAAGAGGTGCTTTGGTTGTTGATGGACAACTTGATAATATTCTTAATCAGGTTGAATATTATCAAGGTAGATTAGCGGCTAATGGTCATGTATATAGCGTTAAAGATGCAACTGGTCAGTTTAATGGTGGCATGATTAAAAAGGCAAAAGAAGATGCTTATGTTGATAAACAAAGAATTGAAACTGAGCATGATGCTAGGGGTGTTAATTTGTATGCACAACAACAAGCCAATGCAGCAGCTACTAAACCTAGAAATAGAAGTTAATAAAAAGGGTGTGATATTTAGTGGAAAATTATTTAATTCCTGCAAATACCAAAAAAGGAATGTTATATTTTGGAGTGTTTAATACGTTTGATTTAATTTTGTTTGGGACAGGTATAGGTATTTCTTTATTGTTGTTGGTGATTTTACCTGTTGATGAGCTTGTGTGGGCTTTAGTTGCGGTTAGTCCTGGACTGATTACTGGGTTTCTTGTTTTTCCTATTCCTAATTATCATAATGTATTAACGGTAATTAAAAATATAATAACGTTTTTTACTTCGAGACAGCAATTTGTTTGGAAAGGTTGGTGTGTAATGGATGAGCAAGAAGATAGCAAGTAAGTATACGATTGATGATATTCCTGTTAAAAGTATTACTAATGGTGTGATTTTACTTAAGAATAATCAAAAGGTTACTGGTGTTAAGATTGCTCCGAGAAATATTTTCATTTTGGAACAGGATATGCAAAATATGATTATCAGTAATTTGAAGAATGTTTATAATATTATTGATTATGAGTTTTGGATTATTGCTGCTGATAGACCTGTTGATATTAATGTCTATCAGTCTCAGTTACAGTTGCTTTATAATTCGGTTACTGATGTTGCTAGGAAAAAGTTGATTATTGAGGATATAAATAAGGCTAATATGTTTGTTAATAATAATGTGGTTGATACTGAGTATTATTTGCTTTTTAAAGAGAAGGATAGTGAGTTGATTACTAAGCGTATTAGGAATTTAATAAATGGTTTTGCTAGTGCGGGTTTGTCGACTAGACAAGTTACGAATGATGATTTAAGGGTTATTCTTGATAATTTCTTGAATGGTGGACAAACTACTACGTTTGGGACGGTGATGAGTTAATGGATATAAGAGCGCAGATTGCCCCAAAGGGTCTTGAGTTTAAACCGGGACATTTTATTATAAGTGATAAGTATGCGACTATTTTGACGGTTGTTTCTTATCCTAAGATGATTTCTCCTGGTTATTTATCTAATTTAACTAGTTTAAGTGGTGTTAAGGTGGTTATTAAACATATTCCTTTGCCATTTAGTGTAATAACTAAGATGATTAATAAGGAGATTGCTGATTTGAAGGCAAGGTATCAGGAGGAGCATGATAAGACTATTCAAGAGAGAATAAGGCTTGATTATGAGTCTTTGGAACAGTTTGTTACGATGCTTGCTTCGACACAGTCTAAAATTTATGATTTTCAAATGCATGTTATGATTACTGCTAATAACCAGGATGAGTTAACGGCTAAGAAGATGCAGGTTAAGAATTATTTGGAAGCAATGGAGATGCATGCTATTCCTTTGCGTTTTGAACAGGAAAAAGTTTTGAAGTCAATTATTCCTATTTATCCTAAACAGGATATTGAGGATAGGATTGGTACTCCTATTCCTTCGCCTACGATTGCGGCTATGTATCCTTTTATATTTGATAGTATTAAGGATCCGGGACTTTCGACTTTGCTTGGTGTTGATTTTTCTGGTGGTGTTATTTTATTTAATCAATTTTTGTATCAGATTAAGAAAGAGAATAATAGAAATAATGCTAATATGATTATTCTTGGTACGGCTGGTAGTGGTAAGAGTACAGCTGCTAAGTTAATGCTTAGAAGTCATATAAGGAATAATAGTCAAATTGTTGCGATTGATCCTGAGGGTGAGCTTGAAGAGATGTGCTTGAAGTATGGTGGAGATTTTATTGACCTTGGTAAAGGTGGAGAGTTTGGAATGGTTAATCCTCTTGAGGTGGTTGTTGATGCTGATGAGGAGGAGATTGCTCAAGGTTTGGGTTATACTGTTTTGACAAGGACGATTCAAACGGTTAAGGCTTTTTTGAAGTATTATGATCCTACGATTGAGGAAGATGTTTTGAACATGTTTAGTGAGGTGCTTCAGGATACTTATAAGCGTTTTGGAATTGATTTTAATGTTGATTTTACTAAGTTTAAGCCTACTGATTATCCAACTTTTAAGGATGTTTATGCTACAATAAAGGGTAGGATTATTTCGATGCCTGAGAAAAGTAGGGAAAAGGATATTTTGGAGAGGCTTGAGCTTAAGGTTAGGCCGATAACTAAGGAGTTAAGGTATTATTTTGATGGTCATACGACTATTTCTCCTAAGAGTGATTTTATTGTGTTTAACATAAAGGAGTTAATGAATGTTGATACTAATATTAGAAATGCTTTGTTTTTTAATATTTTGAAGTATGCATGGAGTTTGACGCTTGATAAGTCAATTAATACTGTGTTAGAGGTTGATGAGGCGCATATTTTGCTTAGTGGTAATAATGTGCTTGGTGCTGATTTCTTGGCTCAAGTTCAGAGGCGTGCTAGAAAGTATAACACGGGAACAATTATAATTACGCAGCAACCTAGTGATTTTAGTGATCCTAGTGTTATTGTTCAAGGAAAGGCTATTTTTGATAATGCTTCTTATTATTTAGTTATGGGTCTTAAGAAGCAGGCGACTGAGGATTTGGCGCGTTTGATTGATTTGAATGAGAATGAGAAGGAAAGTATAAAGAAGTATTCTCAGGGTGAGGCTTTGTTTGTTTGTGGCAATAAGCGTATGAGAATAAATATAATCGTTACTGAGGAAGAGTTAGATTCATTTGGAGGCGGTGGAGGTCTCTAATAGGTGGTGATTTAGATGTGGGCAACAATTGGTAATTTTATTAAAAAGGCGACAGTAGATAAGTTAAAGAAAACGACTTTGAAGGCTTCTTTGGGAGATGAAAATGCTCGTAGGAAGTTAATGCTTTTTGTAGGAGCACCAATTGTTTTTTTGTTTATTTCACTTTTTGTTGTTTTAATAGTTATTCTAGGTCCTATTTTAATGGCTAGCGAGTATATTCAGGATGTTAAGAGTGATTTGCCTAATTTTATTCAAAGTTTTATGAATGAAAATGGTTGGTGTTCTCCTGATGATGATACTTGTGAGAAGCAGGCGGAGCAAAGTTTTTATGAAGAGTTGTCATCGGTTAATGATGAAAAAAATGGTCAGTTGGATACAGAGTTAATTACTGGTACTATTATGTATAATGTGCTTATAGAACCTGATTTGTATCAAATTGATGAGGATGGTTATAATCAAAAGTTTATTTCTTATTATTGTGATGCGATGATGCCTTTTGATGTGCCTGAGACTGTTTGTAGTTTATATGTAAGAGAGAATTATGATGAAATTTATAAAAATAATAGAGAAAATTATGTGAAGATTTATACAAATTACAGGGAGTTGAAACAGCAGTTTTGTTTTGAAAATGAGAAGTCTGTATCTGATGTTATATCTGAAACGGCTATTTCTTTATTTGGTGGGCCTCTTAGGGATATTCAATTGGGGACTAAAACGGTTCAGGAGGCTTGTGAGTTTGTTTTATGGAATAGTTCTGAGGTTGCGAATGCGGTTGTTAATACTGACAAGTATTTTGTGACTTATAAAAATGGGCGTTCTGATATAGCGGTGCTTGCTAATCAGATGTTGTCTGGTGGTAGGCTTGATTATACAAAGTATAGGAAGTATTTAGTTGAACATTATATACCGGATAATTATAAAGAGGCTTATATAAATGAGGAGGATAAGGATAGGGCAATTGAGAGAATAGCGGATGAAATAATGTTATTTGCTAGTAAGAAAGAGACCCAGCTTGCTTTGAGTGGTTATAATTCTTTTTATTCAGCTTGTTCTGGTGTAACTATAAATAATGGTGGTGCTTTAGAGTATCATGATTTGGAAGAGTATGTAGCTGGTGTTGTTGCTGGTGAAAACGGTGGTGCTGGACCTGAGGCTTTGAAGTTACAGGCTCTTGCGGCTAGAAGTTTTGCTGTTAAAAATTGTGATAGAGTAATTAGTAATTCTCAAAATGATCAGGTTTATAAGTCTCCTACGGATGCTACAATAGAAGCGGCAAATGCGACTGCTGGACAGATATTATCTTATAATGGAGATATATTTGAAGTTTCTTTTGCTTCTTATCCTCGTTCTAATTATCGAGGTGGTTTTCCTGGATATGAGGCATCGGGTTATTTATGTAGTGATGTAGATTGTAGTACGGGTAGTGATGGGAGACAGTGGTGCACGACTACTCTTTATAAGCAACCTAATATGGAAAGTTTTGAGTTGTACATGCCTGATACTACTTTGTCTGGTGGTTTATGGAATGGGCTTCATTTAACTAATCAGGCTGGTCATTGTTATGGTGTAAGTCAGGTTGCATCTCGCTATTATGAGGATGAGAAGAGTTATACGTATGAGCAAATGGTTAAGGAGTTTTTTTCACCTGGTGTTGAGATTACGTCTATTTTGTCTTCTTTTGGTAATGTAACTTATACTGAGGGTTCTAATTTTTTACCTTATGAGTTTGATAGATTTTTAACTGAGAAAGGTAGTAGTGTTGCGCAAGTTAATACGCAAATAAAACAGGCGGTTTTATCGGCTGGTGCTGGTAGTAGGGCTGGTGTTGTTGCCTCGGTTAATGCTCTTGTTAGTGGATTGTCGCAGTATGGTGTTAAATTGCCTTATATTTCTTCAATTTCTGGCCAGGATCGTGGTAAGTATTATAGTTATGGTGTTGATCCTGAATGGGGTACAAATGGAAGATGGTATAGTTCTGTTTATGGTCGTAATTATTATCAATTGGGTATGGATTGTAGTGGTTTAGTAGCTTGGGCTATTCACAATGGTGGTTATAAGTATTTGTATTATAATTCTGGTGGTTTTCATGATAATGTTGGTGTTTTACATGCTTATGGTACGTTTAATGCTCAGCCTGGTGATTTGTTATGGCATTCGGGACATATTGCGATTATTGTTGGTATAAGTGATGATGGAAAGTATGTTGTTGCTGAAGAGTCAGGTGGAGAGGATGGACTTATTGTTACTAATAAATCAATGGATTCATCTAGTTTTACACATATTATTGATATGACGTCTTTTTATGATAATGTTTCTAATTTGGATCTTGCTTATTATCAAGGAGGTTAATATGAAGAAAATATTAATTTTATTGGTTATGTTGTTTGTGACAGGTTGTGGGGCTAAATATAGTATTGATTTTACTGATGATAGTGTTACGGAGTCTTTAGTTCTTAGTTCTGTTAATTCTCAGGAGTATGATGCGATAAAAAATGGTACTTTTGCTCCTGTTCCTGCGTTTAAGGATAGTGCGATTAATTTAGAAGAGCCTGTTAAAAATGAGGGTGTTGAGTATTATGATTTGCGTGCTGTTGATAATAATGTTCAACTTAAGTATAAGTTTAGTCTTTCTGATTATGAAAATTCTTATCTTGGTAATTTGTGCTACGATTATTTTAAGGTTTTTGAGGAAGAGGATAGTATAATTTTTTCTACTAATAATAATTTTAAGTGTTTTTATGATTGGTATGATATTGATAATTTTGATGTTGTTATGACAACTAATCATGATGTTTTATTTCATAATGCTGATGAGGTTACTAATGATGCGTATATTTGGCATGTGTCTAAGAATACTAAGGATGATGAAAGTATTCAGATTTCTTTTTCTAAAGAGGCTAAGAAGACAGTATTTAGTAGTGGCCGTGTTAAATTAATTTTAATTGTATCTGGTATTGGGTTATTGATTTTAGTTTTGGCTTTAATAATTTATGTAAGGTATAAAAAAGTTAATAGTATTTAGATTAGACGAGTTCTAATCTTTTTATCTATTTTTCTTGAATATAGATTTTATGGAGAGTATAATATAGGTGTATTAATTCTAAAAAACAGGAGGAAATATGAAATTAAAATTTAGGGCTGAACCAAAGGATATTGCTATTTTTGTGGTATTTAGTTTGGTTTTATTATATTTAGTGTGTTTAGTAATTTTGAATCTTTCATCAATTGCTCAGGAGGGTACGTTGCACGGTTTGAATCCATTTCCTGCTTTTGAGCCTAAGTATATTGTGGCGACGCTTGTTTTGTTTTTTATTATATTGGTTGTAATTGTAACGAGTGTTAGTTCGCATTTTTATGAGAGGGAAAAGGGTATTGGTATTTCGACTTCTCCAAAGAAGGAAAAGAATTATTCTAGGTGGTTAACACAAAAGGAAATGAAGAAGGAACTTAAGATGTTAAAACCTACTGATGCTACTTCACAGTATGCTGGTATTCCTTTAATAAATAATGGAAAGGAAATGTGGGTTGATGATGGAGAGTATCATAATCTTATAATTGGTTCTACTGGTAGTGGTAAAACGGAGATGTTGGTTCAACCGATGGTTAAGGCTCTTGCTAAAAAGGGTGAGTCGATGATTATTACTGATCCTAAGGGTGAGATTTATGAGCGAAATGCGGTTGAGTTAAGGAAAAAGGGTTATAATATTGTTTTGCTTAATTTTCGTGATCCTCAGAAGGGTAATTCTTGGAATCCGTTGGGTTTACCTTATTCTTTGTATAAAGAGGGAAATCAGGATAAGGCTAATGAGTTGTTGGATGATCTTGCTATGAATATTCTTTATGATGAGAAAAGTCAGAATGCTGATCCGTTTTGGGAGAAGACTAGTGCTGATTATTTTGCTGGTTTGGCGCTTGCTTTGTTTGAGGATGCTAAGCAGAGTGAGATTAATTTAAATTCGATTAATTTGATGACGACGGTTGGTGAGGAGAAGTTTGCAGGTAGTACGTATGTTAAGGAGTATTTTAGTACAAAGGATCCTGCTAGTCCTGCTTATGTTAATGCTTCTTCAACTTTGATGGCTCCAAGTGATACTAAGGGTAGTATTTTATCGGTTTTTAAGCAAAAGATTAAGTTGTTTACTTCGCGTGAGAATTTGAGTGAGATGCTTTCTAGAAGTGATTTTGATATGAAGGAAATTGGCAGGAAGAAGACGGCTGTATTTTTGGTTATTCAAGATGAAAAGAAAACGTATCATTCTTTGGTGACGATTTTTATAAAGCAGTGTTATGAGACTTTGATTGATGTTGCTCAGGAGTGTGGAGGAAAGTTACCTTTTAGAACTAATTTTATTTTGGATGAGTTTGCTAATATGCCTCCTTTAAAGGATGTTACGACGATGGTTACGGCGGCTCGTAGTAGGAATATTAGATTTAATTTTATCATTCAGAATTTTGCACAGTTATCGCAGGTGTATGGTAAAGAGAATGGTGATACAATTAAGGGTAATTGTGGTAATATTATTTATCTTATTAGTAGTGAGCTTGCGGCTTTGGAAGAGATTAGTAAGATGTGTGGTGAAGTTAAGTCTAAAGAGAAGGAGAAAACGTCTTCTATGCCTCTTGTTACGGTTAGTGATTTGCAAAGGCTTCCTAAGTGGACAATGATTGTTTTAAGACTTAGGATGATGCCTTTTAAGACGAAGTTGATGCCTAACTGGCAGATGGAGAAGGATAATATGTGGGGTGTGTCTTATCCTAAGGCTACTTATCCTGTTAGAAAGAAGCATAAGGTGGAGTTGTTTGATATAAAGGGGTTTGTTCAACAGAAGAAGGAAGAGAAGATTAATCAGATGTTGAATAGTAAGGGTGATGCTCCTTTTATGCCTGGTATGTCTCCTTTTGTGCCACCAATGTTTAATAGTCCTAAGCCTAATGATTCTTTTAATGTTGATGATTTGGTTAAGAGGATTGATGCTAAGATTGCTGAGTTAGAGGCTGAGGAGGCTAAGGAGAAAGAGGAAGAGAAGAAAAATTCTAAGAGTATTGAACAGATTGTAAAGGATAATAAAGATAAGGCTAATGATAAATATGTTGAACCGGAGTCTATTGATGTATTGGATGATTTGAAGGATGATTTTGATATTTATGATGATACTGATGATTATAGTAAAAACTCTGGTGGAATAACTGATGATCAATTTTTTGATGATTTCTTTAATGATGATGAGTAGTTTTAATTAGTTATAGAAATATTCTTGCATATAATATATTGGGTGATATGAATGATTTCCAATATTGATATGCAGGATTTTTTGAATTTAAAGGGAAGTATTAATGTTATTGATATAAGAAGTGTGGAAAAGTTTAATAGTAATCATATTCCTGGTGCTAAGAACATTCCTTTTGAAAAGTTGATGCTTTATCCTGCTAATTATCTGGATAAAGATACGAGGTATTATATTTATTGTCAAAGAGGTTCTACTAGTTATAAGGTGTGTCAGATTTTAACTAAGATGGGTTATAAGGTTACTAATATTAATGGTGGTTATGAGAGTTGGGTTTTGAGTCAAAAATAGGCTGTTCAATTAATTATTGAACAGCCTTTGTTAGATAAAATTTAAATTAATACGTTTCTTTTAGGTTTTCAATTTCTGTAATGGTTAAGCCTGTACATTCTGATATATCATTAATAGACATACCTTTTTTGAGTAAATTTTTAGCTATTTCGATTTTATTTTGACTTATGCCCTCAAGTTTGCCTTGCTTGATACCCTCCTGTTTTTTTTCTTCTAAGGCTACCTGAAAGGCGTATTTTTCAATTTCTTCTTTTTCGTAGGCACTTATCATTTCGCTATCACCACTTAAACTTTCAAGACTTTTAACCACTTTTTTCATAATCTCATTTTCTCCCGCTATCTTTTTTAATTTATTTACTTCGTCAGTCATAAATAATTCTAAGTATCTTTGTTCCTCTTCTGTTAATTCATTATAACATGTTCTTTTTAAATTATTCAA
>CANRPB010000015.1 GCA_947632415.1 uncultured Bacilli bacterium | reverse complement strand
TTCTTTCTCTTTTCCTTTTTTACTTTATTTACTTCGTTCCTTTGTTCCACGTGAAACATTGTTCTTTCTCTTTTCCTTTTTTACTTTATTTACTTCGTTCCTTTGTTCCACGTGAAACATTGTTCTTTCTCTTTTCCTAGTTCTTCTCAAATATTTATATTTTTTATTACTAAAACTATTCAAAATTAAATAATAAATTTACAATTATAATAAATATAAAATAAAATGATAATTTTTCAATTCATACTAAACTTTTTCATTATATACAAATCTATTAATCTTATATGTTCAAAATTATACTTTTATTAATTACAATTTATTTCCCATATCATATTAATATCTTTTCACAATATTTTACATTTATCAAAATAAAATTTGTACTATATATACTTAACAATAAAAATACTGTTCAAAAATACAAGTAATTTATTTATATAATTTATATAAATATGTGCAAAGATTATTTCCCGAGAAATATTTTTTTTAAAAGAAAAAATAATTTTGTGCAAAACTTTATGTATGTTTCACGTGGAACATATAAAAAAAAGAAAGGAACATTAATCACTTTCTTCATTATTCGAAAAATTATCCTCATTATCATCAGATAACTCTTCCTTATCTAAAACAGTCACAGTACTTACCTTCTGCTCATCTCTTAAATTAATTAATTTAACACCCTGAGCAACCCTTCCAGTATTAGAAACCTGATCCAAAGACAATCTAATAATAATACCTGCATCAGTAACAACAATCAAATCCTCATTACCTACTACAGACTTAAACGCTACAATATTTCCAGTTTTATCAGTCATATTCATAGCCTTAACACCCTTACTACCTCTATGTGTCATACGATATTGATTAATACTAGTCTTTTTTCCATAACCATTCTCAGTAACAACTAAAATCTCACAATCAGACCTACTAACCTCAAGGTCAACAACTTTACCATCACCAACATCAATACCTCTAACTCCAGAAGCAGTACGACCCATATTCCTAATTTCAGATTCATTAAACCTAATCATTCTTCCATTAGTACATGCTATTAAAACCTCATCATCACCAGTAGTTAACTTAGCAGAAACTAACTCATCATTATCCTTTAAAGTAATAGCCAACTTACCATTTTGTCTAATATTTTCAAACTCAGATAAAGAAGTTTTCTTAACTAAACCATTTTGTGTACAAAGTACAATATTAGTAAAATCACTAGCAATTCCAACAGTCAACATTGCCTTAACAACCTCTTCCTTATCAAGTGGCAACAAATTAATAATAGGAATACCCTTAGACTGTCTATTAAACAAAGGAACCTCATAACCCTTCATTCGATATACTTTACCCTTATTAGTAAAGAACATCAAATAATCATGTGTCGTCATCGAAATCATACTCTCAACAAAATCCTCTTCATTAGTGCTCATACCCTTAATACCAACACCACCACGATTCTGTGTCTTATAAGTATCACTATTAACACGCTTAATATAACCTTTTTGAGTCAAAGTAACAACAATATCCTCAACAGGAATTAAAGCCTCATCCTCAATATAATCAATAGCCGACATATCAATATGAGTCCTTCGCTCATCAGCATACTTTTCCTTAATTTCCAACATTTCCTTCTTAATAACTTCTAAAATTTTCTCATCACTTGCTAAAATCTCCTCAAGTTCACGAACCAATTTAGTAAGTTCAGCAATCTCATCCTCAATCTTAGACTTTTCCAAGCCCGTAAGACGTTTCAAGCGCATATCTAAAATAGCTTGAGACTGAACATCAGAAAGTCCAAACGAACCCATTAAACCAGCCTTAGCCTCTTCATCATCCTGAGACTCTCTAATAATCTTAATAACACGATCAATATTATCAAGAGCAATCTTCAAACCATCTAAAATATGTAATCTATCCTTATATTTTTTCAAATCGAATTGACATCTACGATAAATAACACTTCTTTGATGCTCAACATACTTCTCTAAAATCGAACGAAGACCCAAAGTTCTAGGACTACCATCAACAAGCATTAAAAAATTAATACCATAACTAGACTGTAACTGCGTATGTTTATACAAATTATTCAAAACAACATTGGCATTAAAATCTCTCTTAACATCAATGACAATTTTAATACCCTCCAAAGCCGATTCATCACTCAAATTAGAAATACCATCAATAACCTTATCCCTAACTAACTCACCAATACGCGTAATTAAAGCCTTTTTATTAACTTGATAAGGTAACTCCGTAATCACAATCTTCTCTTTACCATGGTCATCCTCAATCGAAGCCATACCACGAATCGTAATCGTACCTCTACCAGTCTCATAAGCATTTCTAATACCACTATTACCTAAAATAACACCAGCCGTTGGAAAATCAGGCCCCTTAATATACTGCATCAAATCAATAACACTAATATCAGGATTATCAATATAAGCAATACAACCATCAATAACCTCACCCAAATTATGAGGAGGAATATTCGTAGCCATACCAACCGCAATACCCATATTTCCATTAACTAAAATATTAGGAAATCTACTAGGTAAAATACTAGGCTCTTTACGTTGACCATCATAATTATCAATAAAATCAACCGTATCCTTATTTAAATCACGTAATAACTCCATCGAAACCTTAGCAAGCCTAGCCTCCGTATAACGCGAAGCAGCCGCTCCATCACCATCAATCGAGCCAAAATTACCATGACCATCAACCAAACAATGTCTATAAGTAAAATCCTGAGCCATACGAACCATCGACTCATAAATAGCCGAATCACCATGAGGATGATAATGACCCATAACCGCACCAACCGCATTCGCACTCTTTTGATACTTCTTATCAGGCGTCATACCCTCTTCATACAACGTATATAAAATCCTTCTATGAACAGGCTTCAAACCATCACGAACATCAGGAATCGCACGAGAAACAATAACACTCATCGAATAATCCAAAAACGAAGTTCGCATTTCTCCAACAATATTAACCGATATCTTCTTATCTTTTTCTAACTCTTCCATCAAAAACACCCCCTAAATATCCAAATTAACAACATATTGAGCATTTTCCTCAATAAACTTTCTCCTAGGCTCAACTTCTTCACCCATCAATAATTGGAAAGTCTCATCAGCAGCCATCGCATCATCCATCGTAATCTGCTTCAAAACCCTCTTATCAATACCCATAGTAGTCTCACGTAACTCCTCAGGATCCATCTCACCTAAACCCTTCATACGACCAATTTCATACTTTGTATTATCAGCTAATGTACTAAGATATGCATCCCTTTCATTATCATCAAGCACATACTTAAGCGTCTTGCCATGCTTAATTGAATATAAAGGAGGCTGCGCAGCATATATATGACCATTCTCAATAAGAGGTCTAAAATACCTATAAAAAAGCGTCAAAAGAAGCGTTCTAATATGCGCACCATCAACATCAGCATCCGTCATAATAACAATCTTATAATACCTTAATTTAGAAATATCAAACTCATCACCAATACCCGTACCTAAAGCAGTAATCATCGTCCTAATTTCCTCATTAGCCAAAATACGATCAAGACGCGCCTTCTCAACATTCAATATTTTACCACGAATAGGTAAAATAGCCTGTGTAATAGGATCACGACCCATCTTAGCCGAACCTGCAGCCGAATCACCCTCGACAATAAACATCTCCGAAATAGTCGCATCTTTACTAGAACAATCAGTAAGTTTACCCCAGTAATTACTAACCTCAAGACCACCTTTACGACGTGTAAGTTCCCTTGCCCTTTTAGCCGCAATTCGTGCTCGAGAAGCCGTCATAACCTTATCAACAATAATCTTCGCACAATCAGGATTCTCAAGTAAAAATCTCTCAAAACCCTCCGAAAAAACATTATCAGCAAGTTTTCTAACCTCCGAATTACCAAGTCTTCCCTTAGTCTGACCCTCAAACTGAGGATTAGGATGTTTACAAGAAATAATCATAGTTAAACCTTCCTTAACATCATCACCAGTTAAAGAATCATCCTTCTCCTTCAAAATATTATTCTTCCTAGCATAATTATTAATAATTCGCGTTAAAGCCCTTCTAACACCATCTTCATGCGTACCACCATCATGAGTATTAATATTATTAACAAAAGAATAAATACTCTCATTATAACCAGCATTATACTGCATGGCAACCTCAAAAAATACATCATTCTCCATACCCTCTAAATGGATAACCTGATCATGAATAACAGTCTTATTTTGATTAATAAACTTAACATACTCACTAATACCACCTTCATACATAAAATTTTCACCAGTAGTATCCTCCATGTCTCTATCATCACGAATCGTAAGAGACAATCCCCTATTTAAAAATGCAAGTTCACGAATCCTAACCTTTAACGTTTCATAATCATAAACATCAGTATCAAATATATCGCTATCAGGCTTAAAAGTAACAGTCGTTCCTGTTCTATCAGCCTCACACTCACCAACAACACTAAGAGGAGCAACAACCTTTCCTCCATTTTCAAACCTAACTTGATAAACCTTAGAATCTTTATAAACCGTTACTACAACCCATTTAGAAAGAGCATTAACAACACTAGCACCTACTCCATGAAGACCACCAGATACCTTATATCCACCGCCTCCAAATTTACCACCAGCATGTAAAACAGTATAAACAGTCTCAACCGTCGAAATACCAGTCTTAGGATGAATACCAACTGGAATACCACGACCATTATCCTTAACAGTTATCGAATTATCCTTATTAACAATTATTTCAATATGATTACAATAACCAGCTAAAGCCTCATCAATCGCATTATCAACAATTTCCCAAACCAAATGATGTAAACCCTTAACATCAGTAGTACCAATATACATACCAGGTCTCTTTCTAACAGCCTCTAAGCCCTCCAAAACCTGAATATCAGAAGCATTATAATGTTCTTCCATACAATATCATCCCTTTCCTCAAAGTATAAAACATCATAAAATATTACCATTCTTAATCTCAAACAACCTTGCCCGAGAAATAATAGAAGAATCAAAATTACTTAAATCCGTCGAAGTAATAATTGTCTGTACCGAAGAATCAACATACTTAAGTAAATTATTCCTCTTAAAATTATCCAACTCACTAAAAACATCATCCAATAAAAGTATCGGCGATGTACCCAAATAGTGCTTAAAAATCTCAATTTCAGACAACTTAACAGCCAAAACAGCCATTCTTTGTTGACCCTGAGAACCAAATTTTTTTATATTCATATCATCAATATAAAACTCAAAATCATCAAAATTAGGACCCAATAAATTCTTCCCCATCTTAATCTCATCACTCATCAAATCAAAAGACAAACACTTTAACTCATCAATAATCCTCTCTCTATCAGTATCAACAAGTGATATAGAAGTCTTATATTTTATAGAAAAACCATTCATTCCACTTAAATCATAGAAAATACGAGGAGCATAAAAATTAATCTTATCAATAAACTTCTTCCGCATAACATAAATTAAAACGGACTTCTTAATAATATAATCATTCAAAACAGCATAATAACTTTCATCAAATCGCGCTCCAGCCTTAACACCCTTCAAATAATTATTCTTAATCTTAATAAGTTTCTTATAATCACTAAAAATATCTATATAACCACTATAAAGTTGCCCAAGCTCTAAATTAATATATCTTCTCCTCACCATCGGACCACCCTTAACAAGTTCCAAATCCTCAGGATAAAAAATAATAACATTCATATTTGATATATAATCACTAACCTTTTTATAAATAACATCATCAATAAACATCTTTTTAGAAGCTGAA
Source organism: uncultured Bacilli bacterium (assembly GCA_947632415.1). Lineage (GTDB taxonomy): Bacteria > Bacillota_I > Bacilli_A > RF39 > UBA660 > UBA3631. Next base: position 13,132 of record CANRPB010000015.1, on the reverse strand, counting down.
GATAAAACTATCTTAAAATTTTTACTAATATCATTATTATTAATGCAACCCGATATCTTAGCAATCTTCTCACCACTCATAATCAAATTATCGTCAATAAAAGAACGATGAGACTTCGTTAAAGCCAAAAAATAAATACTTTCCAATAAATTAGTCTTTCCCTGCGCATTATCACCATAAATTATATTAATATTAGAACCAAACTCAATATTCAAATCAGAATAATTACGAAAATTAACAACACTGATGGACTTTAAAAACATAACAATACCTCTTTTCGTAAAAAAAACATCAAAATTAAATAATAATACAATTTATATACCCCTATACGCATAATAATTATAACATAAATAAAACCTAAAAAAAAGAAAATTAAATCAAAAGACTTAATTTTTCTCCAATTTACGTCTACGAATCAAAGACTCAAGCATCGTAGCCCTAAAAATTTGATTCTCAAGCGAATAATATGAAATAGATAAATCCAAATTACATATATCCGAAAACTCAATTCTAGTGCCATTACCATACTTATAATAATTAACTACGTTCTTCAAAGCAATCCAAGTACAATCCTTAAATCTAGGTGATGAAGTTGGAAAGAAAATGATATCATTAAACTCCTCTATAACAATAGGTAACTTATAATTCATATTTAAAACCTTTTTAGATCCATCCAACCTTCCTCTAAAAGAGCAACCAAAATATTTACAGCTATCATCAACAATATCAGTTGTAGACTTAGAAATAACAAAAGCATCATCAAGCTCAATAACCTTTGAAACATCACTATCAATAGGAATAATCGCACACGTTTTCCTATTAATATAATAACAATCTAATTTCTTCATTAAAATCCCCCCTATAAAAATAATACAACAAAAAAATTAAATCTCCTTTTTTATACCACCAAAAAATGTCAAAAATTGTTGAAAAATGTCAAAAAATTAAAAAAAATAAAAAAAAAATCACAAATTATCAAAAATTAGATAAAATGTGAAACAAAAACTAATAAGTTCTAATAGGTAAAATAAGTTGAATTAAATCATCATTATCAACATCCTTCAAAATAATAGGTTTAACCTCACCATTAAATAACAACTCAACAATATCACCATCAAAAGCCTTTAAAGCATCCATCATATATCTAGAACTAAAAGCAATCCTAAAATCATCATTAACACTATCAACTAAAAATACTTTTTCCTCAACATTACCAATCTCAGGAATATTAGAAGACAACTTAATAAAATCATGACTACCCTCTAACTTAATAGTATTCTTATCAGACTCATTAGTAAGTAACGAAGCCCTGTCAATAGCATTATATAAATCATTCAACTTAACCTTCATTGTAACATTAAAAGATGTAGGAATAAGCTTAGAAGTATCAGGATAAGTACCATTAACAAGTCTAGACAACATAACAATCGAATTAAACTTAAATATTACTTTATTACTAAAAATATGTAACTCCAAATCCCCCTCTTCATCATTAAACAACTTAACAAGTTCATACAAATTCTTAGTAGGAATAATAATATTTATCTTTTCAACAACTTCCCTATCCAAATTAATAATCTTTTTCGCTAAACGATAAGAATCAGTCGCAACACACTCCAAAACATTACCATCAATTTTAAAATTTAAACCAGTCAACGCTGGACGAGATTCCTGTGTTGAAGTAGCAAACAAAGTTTGATTAATAATACTTTTGAACATCCTTTTACTAATTATAATAGGATTTTTATTATCCTCCAAATCCAACATAGGAAAATCAGAAGCATCATTACAATTCAAATTAAACGAAGAAGTAGAAGTATTAATAAACAATTTAGACTCCATAACCTCTTCTATATTAATAACCTCATTAGGTAATTTTCTAATTATCTCATAAATATATTTACCAGAAACTACAATTTCACCACAAACATCAATAGCCTCAATTTTATCTTTAGGAATAAAAGTCTTAATAGCGATATCATTATCCGTACTCATTAAATACAAACCATCTTGGGTTAACTCAAACTTAATACAATTAAGTATAGGAATTAAATTCTTGCTAGAAATACCCTTAATAACATAATTCATGTGCTCCATTAAAATATTTTGTTTAATTTTCAATTTCATATATATTCTCCTTCTATATAATATTATTTTTATTATTACTGTGGAAACTGTGCAAAACTACTCAAAACCCTTTAAAATACTGATAAAAACCACTGTGCAAAAAATGTTTAAATATTGTTTAAAAATAAAACTTTTGCACCTACTTAAGTTTAGCAATAATTTTATCAACCTCATTTTTAAAATCTTCATCAGTCTCAATCTTCTTTTCAATCTTATTTACAGAATGCATAACTGTAGTATGATTTTTTCCTCCAAACTCAGCCCCAATTTTGGGCAGCGACTCTTCCAAAACCTTCCTACAAATATACATTCCTACCTGTCTTGGAACCGAAACATTTGTAACTCTTTTTTTACCCTTAATATCATCAATTGAAATATTATAATGACTAGCAACTACCTGTTGTACTTGCTCAATCTTATTCTTAGATATAATACTCTTAACAAAATAATCCTTCAAAGCCTCAACAGCTAAATCCAAAGTAATTGAAGAACTATTCATCATCGCCGCAAAAGCAAAAATTCTTGTAATAGCCCCTTCAAGTTTTCTAATATCACTACTACAATTACTAGCGATATATTCTTTAACCTCAAGAGGAAGTTTATTACAAATCTCATTAGCCTCAATCTTCTTATCAATAATATCCATCCTAAGTTGAAAATCAGGAGGTAAAATATCAATAGTAAGACCCCAATTAAATCTAGTACGTAATCTCTCCTCTAACTTGTTTAAATCATCAGGCGATCTATCAGAAGAAATAATAATTTGTTTATTATTACAATGCAACTCATTAAAAGTGTTGAAAAACTCCTGTTGCGTCTTATTAGCAATTTCCAAATATTGAATATCATCGATCATCAAAACATCAATATCACGATACTTCTTCTTAAAAGATTCAATCATTTCAAAATTATTTTCATTCTTATTTTTTCGATATATGTTCAAAAAATCATCAACAAACCGTTCACTAGTAACATACAAAACTTTTTTTTTGCTGTTTTTAACAATATAATTTCCAATAGCATGCATCAAATGTGTTTTCCCTAACCCACTCTTGCCATATATAAACAACGGATTATACATAAAACCCGGTTTTTCAGCAACCGCAAGAGAAGTAGCCTTAGCAAACTTATTACTCTGCCCTACTATAAAATTATCAAAAGTATATCTTGGATCCAAATTAGACTCAAAATCAGAAAAAGAAGGAACCCCAATCGCATCAACATCAATTTTAACATTAGTCTTCAGTTCCTCTTCAATAACATACTCAAAATTAAAATTAGTACCAGTTATTTCAGTAAAAATTTCCTCAACTAAGTCATTATAATTCTCTTTTAAATGTTTCTTATGAACCTGCATAGGAACCAGTATTTTGGCATAATTTTCATTTAACTCAACAAGTTTAGTATCCATAAACCAAGTTTCATATAATATGGGATCTAAAGTATCTTTAATTCTTTCAAGAAACAAATTCCAAATATTGTCTATATCCACACAAATCACCACCAAAATAACAATATTATTTTACAATAAACACAAAATAATTAAAAGCAAAAATCGGTAAAATTTATCAAAAAAACAAAATCAACAACTTTTTGCACATAAAAAAGTTCGATAAAAGAACCAAAAAAATAACTTTTGAACAATATATGTGCAAAACTTTTCAAAAAATATGAACAATGTTGAAACAGTTTTCAACAATTATGTTCAAAAGTAAAGAAAATAAAGCAAATACAACAGCAAACAAAACTGTGCAAAACCAACAATAATAACATAACAAAAATAATGACTAAAAAGTTTTGCACATAAAAACTTTTTTTAAAAAACTAATTTAGAAAAAAAGAAAAAATTATTTGACAAATCATCTATTTATCTATATAATGTTAAAAGCAAAGAGAAATAATTTAGTTCAGGAGGTGTTACAATGAAAAGAACATATCAACCAAACAATAGAAAAAGAAGTAAAAAAATGGGTTTCATGGCACGTATGAAAACAAAAATGATTAATTCAAGAAGAAGAAAAGGTCGTAAAGTATTAGCTCATTAATAATACCACTGTATTACAGTGGTTTTTAAATATAAAAAAGGTGACATATGAAAAAAATAAATATAGTAAAAAAAAGCCAAGACTTTGAAAAAATAATAAAAAATAACAAATCATATAAATCATCATACTTTTTCATATATTTACAAAGACATGAAAACAGCATTTATCACTTTGGTTTATCAGTAGGAAAAAAAATAGGCAATGCTGTTAGAAGAAATAAAGTAAAAAGGCAAATAAAAGAAATAATATCCGAAAATGACTACCAAAACAACTTTGATTGTATTATAATAGTAAGGAAGGAAATAAATAATCATACATTTCCCGAAATAAAAGAAGAATTAAATCGTGTATTTAAAAAACTATCGATAATAAAGGAGAACAAATGAAAAAAAATAAAACAATAAAGATACTAGCCACTATATTACTAGCAACATCACTAACAGGATGTACCAAAATACTAAAAGAAGATAAAAAAGCAGTTCAAAACCCCGAAACAGGCCAAAGCCTAGTATCCAATATATTATGTCAACCAGAAAATGAAACAACAAGAAACATCTACATAGAACATCAAGTAGATCTTGAACAATTACCAAAATGTACCGAATTCAAAATAACATCAAACGGATACGAAGGACTTTGGACAACACTATTTGTAAAACCATTAGCCCTAATAATAATAAAACTAGGACAACTTGTTAAAAACTATGGTATAGCAGTAATTATATTAACCTTAATAATAAGAGGAATAATGTATCCAATAACTAAAAAAACTGCTTTACAATCAGAAAATATGAAAAAAGCCCAACCTAAACTAGAAAAATTAGAAAAAAAATACAACGGAAAAACTGATCAAGAAAGCATGATGCAAAAATCTCAAGAAATGATGTTAATATACAAAGAAAATAACATCAATCCTTTATCAGGATGTCTATTCTCATTAATTCAAATACCATTATTCTTTGCCTTCTATGAAGCACTAAACCGTTTACCAGCCATCTTTGAAGAAAATTTTTTAGGATTTCAACTAGGAACCAGTCCCTTAACCGCTTTCCAAAAAGGTCAATGGTACTATATAATATTTGTAATATTAGTAGCACTAGCAACATTTTTCTCATTCAAACTAAATCAAACAGCATCAATGAACAAAGAACAAGAACAACAAATGAAAATGATGATGAACATGTCAGTAGTATTTATAACAATTGCGTCATTCACAATGTCAACAGGAATTGAACTATATTGGATATTCAACAGTAGTTTCACAATTGTTCAAAATCTACTAGTAAAAAGGAGAGGAAAAAATGCTAACATTATCTAAATTTGAAGGAAAGACCAAGGAAGAAGCCCAAGCAAAATGTGAACAAGGACTAAACAAAAAAATAGAAGAACTATTTATCAAAGAAAGCGAAATAGAACCAAAACTATTTCACTCAAAAAAATACATAATTGAAGCAATACCAAAACAAGAAATAAAAGAATATATAAAAAAATATATAGAAGAAATTGACAAAAGCTTTCAAATTGAAATAAAATCAGAAATAAACGAAAAAGAAAACATCATCAAAATAATTTTAGTATCAAATAATAACCCAATCCTAATCGGTAAAGAAGGAAAAAACATTGATGCTATCCAAACACTAATAAGAAAATCAATAAGAAATCAACTAGGACTAGACATAAAAATAAATATTGATGCCTCAAACTATAAAAAAAGAAAAGAAGAAAACTTTGAAAAAGAAATAATCGAACTAATAAAAGAAGTAGAAAGAACCCACATGGAAATAAAACTAGATCCAATGAATTCATATAAAAGAAGAATAGTTCACAATTTAGTAGCCCAACACAAAAAATTAAAAACAGAAAGTATTGGAGAAGAACCCAACCGTTATACCGTTATAAAATATAAAGAAGACTAACTTCTTTTTTTCTTGACTAAAAAAATCAAATAAACTAGAATATAAGCAAAGGAGAGAAATATATGAATGATACTATCGCAGCCATATCAACTACAGCAGGCAAAGGTGCTATTGCCATAATAAGAATAAGTGGCAAAGATGCCATAAAAATAGTAAATAAAATATTTAAAGAAAAAAATCTAGAGAAAGTACCAACCCACACCATTCACTACGGACACATAGAATACAACAAAAAAATAGAAGACGAAGTATTAGTATCAATAATGCGAGCACCCAAAACCTTCACCACCGAAGATGTAGTAGAAATAAACTGTCATGGAAACATACTTGTAACCAAAAAGATACTAGAAATACTATTAACTATAGGATGTCGTCTAGCAGAACCAGGAGAATTTACCAAAAGAGCTTTTTTAAATGGAAGAATTGATCTAATAGAAGCCGAAGGAATAATGAACTTAATCAACTCCAAAAGTGAAAAAGAACGAGAATTAGCGCTAAATGAACTAGGAGGAAAAGTTTCCAACTTAATCAAAGAACTTAGACAAAAAATACTAGAAATACTTGCTAATATTGAAGTAAAAATAGATTATCCAGAATATGAAGATATCGAAGACATAACCCATGAACAACTAAGTAAAAATATAAAAGAAATAGAAAATGAAATAAAAAAAATACTAAAAGAAAGTCAAACAGGAAAATTAATAGAACAAGGAATCAAAACAGCAATAGTAGGAAGACCAAATGTAGGAAAAAGCAGTCTTTTAAATAAACTATTAGATGAAGAAAAAGCCATCGTCACAGAAATAGAAGGAACAACAAGAGACACTGTTGAAGGCACCATAACCATAAACGGAATAATACTAGACTTAATCGACACCGCTGGAATTAGAAAAACAGACGATATAGTAGAAAATATCGGAGTAAATAAAAGTCTAGAAATAATCGAAAAATCCGACTTAGTTTTACTAATATTAAATAATAACGAAGAACTAACAGAATATGACCAAAAACTAATAGAAAAAATAAAAAACAAACAACATATAATTGTAATTAACAAAATAGATTTACCATCAAAAATAAATTTAAAATTAGAAAACGAAAAAAATATAGTAAAAATAAGCGCTTTAAACCAGACAGGAATTGAAAACTTAAAACAAAAAATCATTGAAATGTACAACCTAGAACAACTAGAAGGAAAAGACTTAACATATCTAACAAATGCCAGATCATTAGCGCTCCTCAATCAATCATTAGAACTAATAAATGATATTAAAACAAGTATTAAACTAAATCAACCAATCGACATGATAGAAATAGACATAAAAAAAATATGGGAACTTTTAGGCGAAATTACAGGCGAAACATATCAAGAAGAATTAATAAATCAACTGTTTAGTCAATTTTGTCTAGGAAAATAAAAAAAATATGATATAATTATAACGATGAGAGGAGTGAGTAGTATGATTAAAGAAAGAAATTTAGTAACATGCATAATTCTATCAATCGTAACATGCGGAATTTATGGTATAATCTGGTTCATTGGACTAACAGATGATGCCAAAGCCGCAAGTAATGATGCATCAATGCAAGGAGGAGGAGTAGCCTTCCTACTAACACTAGTAACATGCGGAATTTATGGATATTACTGGGCATACAAAATGGGAAAAACAATCAACAAAGCCAAATTAGACAAAGGAATGCCAGAAGATGATAAATCAGTTATTTACCTTATCCTACAAATATTAGGATTAGGAATAGTTAATTGGGCTTTAATGCAAAACGATCTAAACGAATTAGCCCGTCAAAACTAAGAGAATCCAAGTGATTCTTTTTTCTTGTTAAAAGAACCAAATGATAGTATAATATACTTGCTAAAAGGACGTGATAAAATGAATTATGAAGTAATAGTAGTAGGAGGAGGACACGCAGGATGTGAAGCCGCCCTTGCCACATCAAGACTAGGACATAAAACACTACTAATAACAGGAAACATAAAAAATATAGCCGATATGCCATGTAATCCATCAATAGGAGGAAGCGCTAAAGGAATAGTTGTAAGAGAAATCGATGCCCTAGGTGGTGAAATGGGAAATAATGCCGATAAAAGTCTTATTCAAATCAAAATGCTTAACTCCTCAAAAGGACCAGCCGTACGTGCCCTAAGGGCTCAAGCAGACAAAATAACATATCCTAAAAATATGCAAGAAACACTAAAAAAACAAGAAAACCTAACAATAAAAGAAATATTAGTAGAAGACTTAATAACCGAAAATAATCAAATAAAAGGTGTAATACTAGAAAATAACGAAAAAATAACCAGTCAGATCGTAATCTTAACAACCGGAACATATTTAAAATCCGATATATTAATAGGAAATACAAGACATAGAGAAGGGCCACACGGAGAAAGACCAAGTCAACATTTAAGCGATGTTCTAAAAAAACTAGGATTTACAATCATCCGTTTAAAAACAGGAACACCCCAAAGAATAGATAAAAAAACAATCGATTTCAGTAAAACCAAAGAAGAAAAAGGAGACGACACTTATCATACATTTAGTTACTACAACAAACCAATGTATAAAATAGAAGACCAAGTCCCATGTCATCTCATATATACCACTCCAGAAACACATAAAATAATCAAAGAAAATCTAAACAAATCAAGCATGTACGGTGGATTAAAAGACATCAAAGGAATAGGACCTAGATACTGTCCATCCATAGAAGACAAAATTGTAAGATTTAGTGATAAAGAAAGACACCAACTATTTTTAGAACCAGAAAGCCTATATTACGACGATATTTATCTTCAAGGATTTTCTACAAGTATGCCATACGATATTCAAGAACAAATGGTTCATAGTCTACCAGGACTAGAAAATGCCAAAATATTAAAATATGCCTACGCAATAGAATATGATGCCATTGACGCCAAAGATTTAAAACAAACTCTAGAAACAAAGATAATCGAAAACTTATACACGGCTGGACAAATAAACGGAACCAGTGGCTATGAAGAAGCAGCATGTCAAGGACTAATAGCAGGCATAAATGCCGCACTAAAAATAGAAAAAAAAGAACCACTAATCCTAAAACGCAACGAAGCCTATATAGGCGTATTAATAGATGACCTAGTAACAAAAGGAGTAAAAGATCCATATAGACTACTAACATCACGAGCTGAATATCGTCTATTATTAAGAAATGACAACGCCGATCTAAGACTAAGCGAATACGGATATAAAATAGGATTAATAAACGAAGAAAAACATCAAAAATTACTAGAAAAAAAGAAAAAAATAACAGAATTAACCAATATCCTAAAAACAAATAAAATTACCCCAACTGAAGAAACAAACCAAAAACTAACAACAATAAAATCTGCTCCAATCAAAGATGGAATAGCACTTTACGAACTATTAAGAAGACCAGAAATAACAACAGACACAATAAAAGAATTTATCAAACTACCATATGAACAAGAAATATTAGAACAAGTAGAAACCATGATAAAATATGAAGGCTACATCAAAAAAGCTGAAAAAGAAGCCGAAAAAATGATAAATTTAGAAAATAAAAAAATACCAGAAAACATCAACTACGACAATATCCATAACTTAGCAAGTGAAGCCCGACAAAAATTAAAAGAAATAAAACCAACCTCAATAGGACAAGCCCTAAGAATAAGCGGTGTAAATCCTGCCGACATATCCATTTTAATGATATACCTAAAAAAGGAGTATAGTAATGACAATAAATGAATTTATAGAAGCCTTAAAAAAACTAAATATCACCCCAACAGATAGACAACTCGAACAATTAGAAATATACTACAAACTATTAATAGAATACAATAAAGTAATGAACCTCACAGGAATAACAGAAAAAAAACAAGTCTATCTAAAACATTTCTACGACAGCATAACATTAGCCCGAGTTATAGACTTAACACAACAACAAACACTATGTGATATCGGAACAGGAGCAGGATTTCCCGGTTTAGTAATAAAAATACTATATCCACATTTAAAAATAACCTTGGTAGACTCACTAAATAAGAGAATAGAATTCTTAAAAAAAGTAATTGAAACACTAAACCTAAAAAATATAGAAGCCATCCATGCCCGTGCCGAAGAATTTGCTCACCAAAACTACGAAAAATATGACGTTGTAACATCACGAGCAGTGGCCTCACTAAACATATTATTAGAATACAATATTCCCATTTTAAAAACAAACAAATACTTTATCGCATACAAAGGAAATATTTCCCGGGAAATATCTGAAAGTCAAAAAAGTTTAGAAATACTACACTGTAAAATTGAAAAAATTGAAGAATTTAAACTTCCCAATGAAGAAAGTAATCGTACAATAATAAAAATAAAAAAAGAAAAACCAACCAACAAAAAATTTCCTAGGAAATACTCCGAAATAAAAAAGAATCCACTATGAAAAAAATAACAAAACTAATAACTTTCTTCATATTACTACTAATAATTATATCGACATATAAATATATAAATGAAAAATATAACATAGGAATACCATGTATATTCCATAAAATTACTGGACTATACTGCCCAGGATGTGGAATAACACGAGCCTTTTTCGCACTACTAGAACTAGACATTACCAAAGCATTCCACGAAAACGCCTTATTCACAACATGTCTTCCACTAGTAATAATCTACATAACAAACTGGATAAAAATATGTTTAAACAAAGAAAAAAAAGACGCCAGTCAAATATTTCCCAAATCAATATGGAATCTATTACTAATATTAACAATAACATTTGGAATAATAAGAAATATAAATTATTTTAGTTGGCTTCAACCAATTTAAAATAATTTTTTATTTCCCAAAACCCTTGAAATATTTCCCAAATTATAGTATTATAGAAACATAAAAGAATAGAAAGGGGTTTTCCAATGGAAACAACAGGAAGAAAAGTAATAGAACTAAATATAGACGACGTTTTACCCAACCGTTTTCAACCACGAATCAAATTTAATGAAGAAGCCATCAATGACTTATCAAAATCAATAAAAGAACACGGAGTAATTCAACCAATTGTAGTAAGACCAATGGGAGATAAATACGAAATAATCGCAGGAGAAAGAAGATATAAAGCATCATGCATGGCAGGATTACAAACAATACCAGCAATTATAACCGATCTAAACGATAAAGATAGCGCCGAAGTCGCATTAATTGAAAACGTCCAAAGAGAAAATCTAACTCCAATCGAAGAAGCCATTTCCTACAAAAAAATCCTAGACATGGGTTATATAACACAAGATTCATTAGCACTAAAATTAGGAAAAACCCAATCAACAATCGCTAATAAACTAAGGCTTTTAAACCTAGACGATGAAGTACAAGAAGCACTATTAAAAGAAAAAATATCCGAACGACATGCTAGGTCATTACTAAGACTACAAGACAAAGAACAACAACGAAATATGTTAAATAAAATCATATCAGAAAGATTACCCGTAAGAAGAACCGATGAAGAAATTGACAAAATACTAAATTCAGAATCAAAAAACACCAACGATCAACCAATTCAAGAAAATAATAAAGTCGAAGAAAAAGAACCAACCCAAAACAAATTCATCAATTTTCCAAACATTGAACAAAACGAAGAAATAAAACAAGAAGTTCCAACAAACAATGAAGAAACCAACCAAGAAGAACAACTAAAACCAGGAAAATTCTTTAATATCTTAAAAGAAGAACCAGAGGAAAAAAAAGAAGAACCACAAAACGAAGTCAACTTCGATACAATTTTTATGAATCCAATCAATACAACAACCCCAAGTAATGCACTCCTAGACGAAATACAAGAAATTGAAAACAGCATCAACAACAGTAATAACTACAAAGAAGAACAACCAAAAAAAGAAACACAACCAGAACCAATAGAAGAAATCGATGACTTTGATGCTGACTTCGATTCCGCTTTTGAACCACTAACAGAAGAAGACCAAAATTTACAAGAAGAACCACAAGAAACAACACAACCAGAAACGTCAGAACCAAGATTCATCAAACCAAAAATTGATAACTTTAAAGACGTTCTACAAGCCATAAGAGAATGTTCAAACAGAATAGAAGCAGCAGGATTCATAATAGACGAAGAAGAATATGACTTAGAAGGAACATATCAAGTAGTATTTAAAATACAAAAGAAAGATTAATAAAAGACATGAAATTTATTTTATATTTTCATGTCTTTTTACAACAAAACCCTTAACCAAAATAACAACAATTAATTAATAATAGGATAAAAAAATAAAGGATAATTTATCAAAGAAAAAATATGAAACTAATCAAAAAAAATTAAAAAATATATATTCGATATGACAAGTTTAAATAACTTCACAGGTATAAGAATCTTAAACATTATCGAAAAATACCAACAAAATAACTATTATGAATCATATAAAAATCAAATAATCAAAGTAGATGATATTCACGAATAAAATATTAACCATTAAAAAAATTATTAATATTTTTATATTCCATAGACAACCTTCCTTCCAAATTTGAGTATAAAAAAAAGTGTCAGTATTTATTCTACTAACACCAAACTAAACAATTAATTTAGTTAAACAGTTGCATTTGCTATTATTAACTAGATGGAAAAAGTAAATTTGTGGCCACTATTGGTGTCCGATATAGTATTTTATTAAAAAAATATCATTAATACATAAAGATGAATGATTATGAAAGATAAATTTGATATAATTTTATTAGTAGTAAATACGTATCTTATTAATAATATTTTATGATTCTTCAGACGCGTCTGAAAAATTCAAAGAAAAGAAAGGAATTTTATAATGTCGGAAAAAAATAATACTATAGCTTTGGAAATTAGCAAGATAGTAACTGAAGCAAAAAATAATTTAGCGAAAGAAATAAATAAATCTATCACTTATGTTTATTGGAACATAGGCAAGATTATTGTAAAACACGAAAATGAAGATAATAATAGATTAGAATATGGTAAAGAAGTTTTAAAAGAATTATCTAATGA
>CANRPB010000014.1 GCA_947632415.1 uncultured Bacilli bacterium | reverse complement strand
ACAACAGTTTACGAAGTTGTTTTAATTTTGTCAAATTTGAATTATAGAATTGTGACTTTTATTTTTGAAAAATCCCTTATAATAAGTATTTTTATTATTTTAATCTTATTTATATTAGTTTTCATAATCAGTAGTAATATAGGTTATCAAAAGGTTTATTTAAATTATAATCAAGTAAAAGTAAGTGTTTGTAAATATAAGCATAAGGTTACTTTGTTAACAGAAACAGTTGATAATACACCAGTACTTCTTGACTTTGTTTCTGATGAGAATTTAAATGAATATGAAGTTAAGGCTTATAAGTTTAGAAATAATAAATACATGAAAGATTTTTCAACTAAAAATATAAATATATTTGATCATGACATAGAACATATTAAATTTAATGGTAAGATAATTTATAGTAATGGTGATGAATTAGAAGATTGTGATTTATGATTTACAATAATATAAAAAATATATCGAAACTTGTGGTTATTTAATATTATTTATGATATATTTAAAATAATAGGAGGCGATAATATAGATTAGATTATTATTAATGATTACTAAAGAAGGAGGAATATAATGTTATATGTAATTATTGGTATTATTGTATTGATTTTAATATATGTTTTTGTAACATATAATAGTCTTATTAGACTTAGAAATAAGGTAAATGAGGCTTTTGCAACTATGGATGTATACTTGAAAAAAAGATGGGATTTAATCCCTAATGTAGTAGAAACTGTTAAGGGTTATGCTAAACATGAGAAAGATACCTTAAAAGAGATTATTGAACTTAGAAACTCTACTTATGAAAATATGAGTGTTAATGATAAAGTTGATGTTAATAATAAACTTTCGCAGGGTATTAATAAAATTATGGCTTTAGCAGAGGCTTATCCAGATTTAAAAGCAAATGAAAATTTTAAGGATTTAAGTAGTCAACTATCAAAAGTTGAAGATGATATTGCGAATGCGAGAAAATATTACAATGGTGCGGTAAGAATTATGAATGATAAAATTCAAATGTTTCCAAGTAATATTATTGCTAGTATGTTAGGATTTAAAGTTCAAAAAATGTTTGAAGCAAATGAAACAGAAAGAGAAAATGTAAAAGTTGAATTTTAATATGGTGATAATATGAAAAAAATATTATTTTCTATTTTGATTAGTATTATTGCTCCATTTAATATTTTAGCTGATAATATAATGACTGATAGTCGAGTTAACACCCCAACTATTAGTGATGATTATATGTTGATAACTAATTCTGTTTTGATTAAACCAAGTCAAAGTAGTTTATATGAAACAATGGATTATGTTATTGATAGTTATGATGTTGATATTGTTGTTAATGAGAATAATACTTTTGATATAACAGAAACAATTACGGCTTATTTTAATGTTTCCAAACATGGAATATATAGGACTATTCCTTTAAGAAATAAGGTTACAAGGTTAGATGGTACAACTTCTAATAATCGTGCCCAGATTTCAAATGTAAAAGTAGATAATAGTTATACAACATCAAAAGAAAATGGTAATTATAAAATTAAAATTGGTTCTGCCAATCGTGTTTTAACTGGTGAACAAACTTATGTTATAAAGTATACTTATAATCTTGGTAAGGATAAGTCGAAAGATTATGATGAGTTATACTATAATATTATTGGTAATGAGTGGGATACAGTAATTGGAAATGTTACTTTTTCAATTACGATGCCTAAAGATTTTGATGCTAGTAATTTAGGTTTTTCACATGGTAAAAAAGGTACTGTTGATAGTAGTGATGTTAATTTTAATGTCGATTCAAATGTTATTAAAGGAAGTTATAATGGTATCTTAGGTGTAGGAGAGGCTTTAACCGTTAGATGTCAATTACCTGAAGGTTATTTTGTTAATGCTTCTTTAAATACTAATATAATTAGTTATTTTGCTTTGGTATTGCCAATTATCTTTTTAGTCATATCGTTATTTTTATGGTATA
Organism: uncultured Bacilli bacterium; assembly: GCA_947632415.1. Lineage (GTDB taxonomy): Bacteria > Bacillota_I > Bacilli_A > RF39 > UBA660 > UBA3631. Next base: position 18,207 of record CANRPB010000014.1, on the reverse strand, counting down.
AATTTGGTCGTGATGAGCAAGTTGTGGACACGGTTGAATTTTATCCACCAGCAGGTTTTAACAGTTTGGAAGTGGGCTTTTTATATAAAGGTAGCGCCAATAACAAGGATGTTGTGTCATTGCTTATTTATTTAGCTAATAAAGGATATATAAAAATATCAGAAACAGAAGAAAAAACTTTATTTTCTAAAAAGAAGGGTTTTAAAATAACTAAATTAAAAGATTATGATGGTAATAATGTTAATGAACAATTATTTTTAAATGGTTTATTTACGAAGCGTTCATTATTTAGTAGAACTACTGAGGAATCTACTAATATTAATGAGGTTACTTCTAGTGATTTATATGATAATTTCTATATAACAATTAATAAAATACTACTTAATATAAATAATAAAGAAAATAAAAATAAAATATTTGAAAGATCAGCATCTAGTAAAAATATATTTATTATATTAATGATAATTGCGACTTTTTGCTTAATTACTATACCACCAGTTTTAGATTATAATGGAGCCTTTATTTTAATATTTGCTTTAGTATTTCCGGGAATTGGTTTTACGATGATGTTTAGCATGTTGTTTGGAGATGCACAAACAATTTATGTAAATGGAAGAGCCACTAATTCATCAATTGGTACTAAATTATTTGGTTTAATTTGGGGAGTCTTATTTGGTGGTATCCCATGGACATTTATGGTACTTCCTGCCTTATTACAAGATCCAGTATATTTAATCGGATATATAATCGGCTTTTTAAGTGTATTTGGTATGGTTATTTGTTTTAAATATTTACCTAAAAGAACACCTTATGGAAATGAGATGCTTGGTAAGTTAAGGGGCTTTAAAAACTTTTTGGAAACGGCTGAAAAGGATAGATTAGAAGCTTTGGTTTTAGAAAATCCTTGTTATTTTTATGATATATTACCATATACTTATGTTTTAGGTGTATCTGATAAATGGATTAAGAAGTTTGAATCGATTAGCATGCAGGCGCCATCTTGGTATGATAATCCTAGTGGTTTTGATTATTATGTGTTTAGTTCCTTTTTAGATAGCACTATGGCATCAGCACAAAGTTCTATGACTTCAAGTCCAGCAAGTAGTTCCGGAGGAGGAATTTCAGGAGGAGGAAGTGGTGGAGGCGGAGGTGGCTCTTGGTAGCCATCTCTTTTTTGGTATTGCGATTAAAAGGGTTTCGGTTGTAAAATATTGTTTCCGTAGTATCTAAAGATATCTTTAATACTAAATTAGAGAATTTTGTAAGTTTTACGAATAATACTAAACCTTTAGCAAAACCTGATTATAACGTAAATAAAGATATTGATTATAAAATATGAATAACTTTCCTTCAATTTCTTTGTTTTATAATGATTATTATTTGATTTGATGTTATAATATATATGTCGTTGATATTTAAGACAGGTAAAATAGTTTATCTATAGGTCGCCTACCTCTGTGATTTAGTTTTTGGGGAAAATCCCCCAAAACATCGATAAGTGTTCGATTCACTTATTCCCACCATATAATATGAGTAAAAATACTATGATTAACTAAACCATTTAAGGAGGTTCACAAATAATGGAAAAACAAAACAAAACAATATGTATAAAAAATGAAATAAATTATCCAAAAAAACCAGTAGTTAGAAAAAAAAGAAGAGAATTCTACGAAAAAAAACTTTATTTTTCAAATCTTATCGATATCTATAAGGTTTCTAACTGTGAAACACAAGACAAACATAGTAAAACTAAACATTTAAAACGTTTTTAAATACAATATGTTAATTGTAAAAAGAATAAGACTGTTACGAAAATTAATTATTTAATTTAGCAACAGTCCTTTTCTTTACAAAAAACAACATGTAAAAACTAAAAAAAATTAACTATAAATAAAGTTGCCTATCTATCAAAAATATAGTAAAATAAACTTAATTTCAAATATTTTCTTATTAAAAGACGGTGATAAAATGGAAAAAATCATTATAATCGGTGGCGGGGTATCAGGAATAGTATCAGGAATATCCTCAAAAAAAAGCAATAACGAAGTAACAATATTAGAAAAAAACAATCACCCATTAAAAAAACTTCTTATAACAGGAAACGGTAAATGCAATTACTTTAACAAAGAATTTAAAATAGCACACTACTACTCAAATAACTGCGATGAACTATCAAAAATAATAACAAAAGAAAATAAAAATAAAATTCTCAAATTTACAACAGACATAGGAATTATCCCCAAAATAAAAAATGGCTACTACTACCCAGCCTCAAACCAAGCCTACTCAGTCTATAACGCACTACTAAAAGAAGCCCAAGTAAAAAAAGTTAAAATAATAAACGATACGATCGTAACAGACATCATAAAAAAGCAAAACCAATTTATAATAAAAACCAATCATCGTGAATTTATAGCCGACAAAATTGTCATCAGCACTGGTTCAAAAGCCTACCCCAAAACAGGAAGTACAGGAGACGGATATACCTTTGCACAAAAATTTTCCCACAATATTAATGCTGTTTATCCAGCTTTAGTCCAACTAACAACCTGCGATAAATTCATAAAAGAACTAAGCGGCGTTAGAAGTGAAGTAGAAGTAACACTAACAAGCGACAAAATCATAAAAAAAGAAACAGGCGAAATACAATTCACTGACTACGGACTAAGTGGCATATGCATCTACAATTTAAGCATACCAGTGAACCAATTACTAAGTCAAAAAAAACACCTCAAAGTTAAAATTAACTTCTTTCATGACTTTAAAATCAATACAATAAAAGAACTTATTAATGAATTAGACAAACAAAACCAAAACCTAAAAAATAGAACTATAACGGAAATATTAGAAGGATACTTAAACTACAAAATAGTAAATACCATTCTAAAAATAAGCCAAATCAAACCCAATATATCATGGACAAACATAAGTCAAGACAAGAAAAACACACTTGCTAAAAACCTTATTTCCTTATCAGTAAATATAACTGGAACCAAAGACTTTAACAACTCACAATCATGTATAGGTGGTATATCCTTAAAAGATATCAATATCACCACATTAGAATCTAAAAAAATAAAAAATATGTACTTTACAGGAGAACTATTAGATGTATGCGGCGACTGTGGCGGCTATAATTTAGGATTTGCCATTTTATCAGGTTTATTAGTAGGTGAAGCAATAGGTGATAAAAATGATTAAAGTAAAACAAATAAAAATAGACGTTCAAAAAGACACCAAAGAAAATATAATAAACGCCCTAGCACAAAAATTATCAATAAATAAAAATGAAATCACAACATATAAAATAATAAAAAAAAGCATTGATGCAAGAAAAAAAGAACACATTTACTATATATATGAAATTGATGTTGATGTATCAAATATAAAAAAAATAAAATTCAATACCGATATATCTCTATCAAACGAAAAAGAATACTCATACGAACCATCAGGAAACACTAAAATAAACTCAAGACCAATAATTATCGGAAGTGGACCATGTGGCCTGTTTTGTGCCTATAAATTAGCGCAATATGGATATAAACCAATTATTTTTGAACGTGGCGAAGAAATTGACAAAAGAATTAAAACAGTATCCCAATTTTGGGAAACAAACCAACTCAATCCCAACTCCAACGTTCAATTTGGCGAAGGAGGAGCAGGCACCTTCTCAGACGGTAAATTAAGCACCCAAATCAAAGACAAAAACAACCGTATCAAAGAAATATTAAAAATATTTATAGACAATGGAGCACCAAATGAAATAATGTATGATTTTATGCCCCACATTGGAACCGACAAATTAGTTAATGTAGTAAAAAACATGCGAAATAAAATTATATCCTTAGGAGGAGAAATTCACTATAATTCATGCCTAACAGACATCATTATAAACAATAACAATATAAAAAAAATCATTATTAATGACAAAGAAATAACATGTGATTTACTAGTATTAGCTATAGGACATAGCGCAAGAGATACATTTAAAATGTTAAATGAAAAAGGCATAAAAATGCAAAATAAACCCTTTGCCGTAGGAATACGCATAATGCATCCACAAGAAATGATAAATAAAAACCAATACGGAAAATATTATAAATATCTAAAACCAGCTAGCTACAAACTAACATACAATACCAAAGAAGGAAGAGGAGTCTACTCATTTTGTATGTGTCCAGGAGGATATGTTGTAAACGCATCCAGCACCAAAGAAGGAATCGTTGTAAACGGTATGAGCAATCATGATAGAGAAAGTAAAATAGCCAATAGCGCAATTGTTGTAACCGTATCAAGTAAAGATTACGGTGAAAATTTATTCGATGGCATTAAATTCCAAGAACAATTAGAAAAAAAAGCATTTACCATTGGCAAAGGATACATTCCAGTTGAAAAATATGGCGACTATTTAAACAAACAAAAACCATCTAAATTCACTAAATTATTACCAGAAATAAAAGGAAAATATACCATCGCAGATCTGAACCAACTCTTTAATGATGACATAAACAAAGCCATTAAAGAAGGCATACAATCATTTAACCAAAAAATCAAAGGATTTAATGACGAAGAAGTAATATTGGCAGGAGTTGAATCAAGAACATCATCGCCAATTAGAATATACCGAGACGAAAACTTAATTTCAAACATCAACAATATTTATCCTGGCGGTGAAGGAGCAGGCTATGCAGGAGGTATAATCTCCTCAGCCGTAGACGGCATAAAAATATTTGAAAAAATAACTTCAAAATATAAAGCAAATTAAAAACACCATAAAAAACTTATGGTGCCTTTTTATTGTCATAAATAGCAAGCAAAACCGTCTCAGTTGGAAAAATATTATTCCCATAATACCTCAAATAAAAATGATAACCTTTACACATATTTTCAATCATAACAGGTATTTTAAATATATCCTCATGATTATGATAAACAGATATCAATAATTTAGGATGCTCATTTATAATATGTCTTTGACACCCCATTAAAGCCCTTTGTTCAAAACCCTCAATATCCATTTTAATCATAGTAATATTTTCATCTATATCATCATCAATCGTAACACACTGTATTTCCTCATCACCATCATCAGAAACAGTATTTGCAGAATAATCAACCAAACTTTTTTTTACATAAAGACTTTCCTTCTTATCAGAAACCCCCTTCTGGATACATTTAATATTTTTGAAGTGGCACAAATTATTTTTTAACTGCTCAAAAATATCACTAGTTATCTCATAACAATATATTTTTTTATATTTATTAGCGCCATATTGAGTTAAATAATCAATAACAGTATCACCAGTATAAGCACCTAAATCAACAAACACCTCATTTTCATCACACTTTACAATATCCAAATCAAAATAATGCGAATAATTACCCTCAAAACAAGTTCTGAGTGTATCAAAATCAAAATTATACCAATTATTCATAATAGCAAAAAGTAACTTTTTTGAGCGATAGTCACCTAATTTACTATATAACCAAACATAATCATCTATATTTTCCTTTAATGACTTAGAACGATTATATAATTCCTCATAATTACCACTCTCCCTTTGTATTTTCCCCCAATAAGAAAACTTCTCAAAATAATCTTGTAAAGAAATTTGAATATTAGGATTTATCCTCAAAAAACAATCCCTAATATGACTATAAACTTCCTCTAAAGATTGACTTCTAATCAAAGAAACTAAATTATTAAAATTAACATCAATATGATTCATAAAACCCCCTTCATTATTATATTAAACTAACTATCATATATGATAATAAAAAATACCTTTATTAAATTATAGTATCATGCCCTAAAACCATAAAATTAACAATATAACGAAAAAAAATATCAAAAATGTATATAGACTTTAGATACTTAATTTGATAAAATATCCATATAGGAAGGTGATTGTATGCATAAACATATTTTTCTAAGTTTATCAATTTTAGTGCTATTATGCGGTTGTTCAGCAACTGAAACCAACTCCAAACCAAAAGAAATAATAAAAGGTGAGATGAACTGTACAGTAGAAGAAGACAAATTTACGCTCATGCTTGAAAATGGTCAAATTGTCAAATATATTGATTCAGTTGAAGGCGAACTAGGACAAGAAACAGTGGACATTCTAAACGAAGAATACCTAGTAGGAGTCACAGACAATGAAGAAGCAGTGAGAATTATGAATGAAAGCTTAAAGGATTTAGAAGGCCATTGTGAATAAAAAATACATATTCATAATAACAATTGCACTAATAATTATCATACTAAGCTTTTTAATTTTAAAGAAAAATATTATCTTTAGCATTCCCAATAATTATCATGCTTACATAGGATTAAATGAAGAAATAAATACTGAGGTTACAGCCTGCTACGGCAACAAAATTTTAGGATGTAAAAATATAAAAATTGACGTTGATACCATTGATACATCAAAAATTGGAACATATGTAGTAAAATATACCGCACAATATAAAGGGCATAAAAAACAAATAACATCCAAAATAAGTGTGATTGACAAAGATAAACCCGTCATAACCACTGAAAATGAAGAGATAAAAATCTGTCCCAATCAAACCGAATACGATATGAAATACACAGCATACGACAACATAGGCGGAGACATAACCCCCAAAATAATCAAAAAAACATTTGATGACAAAATTGCCCTATTAGCACTAGATACATCATATAACGTTACACTAAAAACAATCCCCATAAAAAAAGAAGACAAAGAACAACCAACAATTACTTTAAAAAATGGAAATTCAATTGCAATTCCCGTAAATACAACCTACAACGAACCAGGTTATGAAGCACTTGATAACTGTGACGGTAACATAACCGACAAAGTAACAATAACTGGCAATGTAGACACATCAAAACCAGGCAATTACGAAATAACCTATACAGTTACAGACACATCCTCAAACCAAACAACAGTTACAAGAAATATAAATGTATATAAAATGGCCACCAACCAAGTCATATACTTAACTTTTGACGATGGACCAAGTAAATACACAAGCGAACTTTTAGACATACTAGCCAAATATAATGTTAAAGCGACCTTCTTTGTAACGGGAAGAAATCCAAGTTACAACTACAACATAACAAGAGCATACCAAGAAGGACACTCCATAGGACTTCATACCAATACACACAACTACAGCACGATTTATTCAAGCATTGGTGCATACTTCAACGACCTAAACACAATAAGCGAAACAGTTAAAAACTTAACAGGAGAATACTCAAAACTAATTCGTTTCCCAGGCGGAAGTTCAAACACCGTTAGTAAAATAACACCAGGGATAATGACATCACTATCACAACTAGTAACAGAAAAAGGTTATAAATACTTTGATTGGAACATATCTAGTGGAGATGCCGAAGGAAAAGTATTATCATCCGATAACTATGCTCAAAACGTCATAAAATCCCTAGGAACAAATCCATACTATGTTGTTCTTCAACATGACACCAACGCCAATAGTGTCAAAGCCGTAAGCAAAATAATCGAATACGGACAAGCCCATGGATATCGTTTTGAAGCCTTAAATACAAACAGTCCAACTACACATCATAAAATATCCAACTAATCACTAAAAAAGACATATATCATATACTAATATGGGGTGATATAATGTATCAAGTATATGAAATTATGGATAATGATACATTTGATTCATTAGCTGAAAGACTAGGAACAACAGTTAATGAACTTGAAAGAATCAATGGCGCAAACAACTTTAACACAGGAGATATGATAGTTATTCCTAAAAATAATAGTCTATATTACCGATATATAGTAAAAAGTGGCGATAACCTATACAACATTGCAAGAATGTACAACCAAGATGTAGATGTTTTATATGCCATAAATGGCATCAAAGAAGGAGACTACATATATCCCAATCAAGAAATACTAATACCCAAAGAAAACATTGCAACATACATAACAAAAGAAGGCGATACACTATCAAACATTTCAAGAAAAACATCAACAACCATCAACGACTTATTAAAGAACAACAATGCATTAGCGCTAATGTCAGGACAACTTATTATCTATGAAAGAGACTAAAATTAAAAAAATCTCTTTTTTTTTATTCACTAATGTATTATAATATTCATGTAGTACAAGAGGTGAGAAAATGAAAAAAATATTATGCTTAACTATGATATTATTTGTTTTAATAATTAGTGGATGTAACAAAAAACAACTAACAACATACCATGAAATAAGCTATGCGGAATATCAAGAACTAATGGAAAATAAAGAAACATTTCCACTAGTTATTGGTTCATCAACTTGTAGTGCCTGTGCACTATTTAAAGGAACAATGGAATCATTTATAACAAAATATCAAGTTGATGTAAGATATATAGATATATCCAAATTATCACAAGACGACTATAATCTATTAATGAGCGAAATTAATTTCAAAAGCACCCCTACAACAATTTTCGTAAATGAAGGTAAGCATACATCAGTTTACGAAAGAATTGTAGGTGCAGAATCAATGAGCACTGTCGTAAATACCTATAAAAAAATGGGATATATAGGTGAATAATAATGGAAGAAGAAATAATAAAATTTGAAGAAGAATTTTCAATCATAAACACCATTGGCGAAAACTTAACCGATAAAACATACATAACCAACCCAGCTATTGCCAGAGAAAACGAAATCAAAAAACTTATGATAGTCCTATTAACACCAGACAAATCAGGACTACTAGTAGGTAAACCAGGTATTGGTAAAACAGCCATTGTTGAAGGACTTGCCTACAAAATTCAAAGAGATGACGTTCCCGCTTCCTTAAAAGGATATCAAATCATTAAAGTAAACTCATCTTCGTTAATGAACAAAATAAATATAAACGGTAATGAAAAACTAACCATCAACATACTATTAGATGAACTAAAAAAAATGTCCAAAGTAATTCTGTTTATCGATGAAGTACACACCCTTGTTGGAGCAAATTCAGAATCACCAATTGACTTAGCAAACATTTTAAAACCAAGTCTAGATAGAGGAGATATAAAAGCCATAGGCGCAACCACCACCATAGAATATGAAACATACATAGTTAGAGACCGTGCATTCTTAAGAAGATTTGATCGAATTGACGTCTTAGAACCAGACGAACCAACTACAGTTGAAATCTTATTTCAATCACTACCAAGAATAGAACACCAAACAGGAATAAAATTTAAATACAACGATTATATGATAAAACTTTTACTAGAATCTATTGTAAGCGCGACAAGCGAATATAAAAGAATTTATGGCTTATCAGCAATGTATCCAGATATTGCCTTTTCCGTTCTATCACAAGCCTTCTCCTTAGCGCTCATCGAAGATAAAAAAGAAGTAGACATAATAGATGTCTATAACGCCATAAAAATCAGCAAAAGAATCTATCCAGACACAATAATAAAAGAACTAGTTAACTTTAGAGAAAAGTTTTCAAAATTTTGTACAGACGAAAATATAACTTTACCAATAGTAACTTTAGAAGACTTAGAAGTTAATAATGAAATTGGGTGATCACTTGAATAAAAAAATAAAAAACTATTTAATTGTAACAGTTATCTATCTAATTACCATTCTAGCCGTTTTATACATTGTTTTCTTATACAAAAAAAGCAACAATATTGCCAACTATGACTCAGACATGAACATGTATGTCTTAAATATTTCAGATGATAACTATGAAAAACTATATAATAATATAAACAACTACATAGTAGAAAAAAATAATTTTGTCATCTATGTATCATCAGATGGTTATGTAAGCACCAATCTAAAAAAAATTATTATAGAATATAACCTAAACAAAGAATTTTTATACATAAATACCGACAATGTCAAAAATATCAATAAATTAATTAAAGACTTCTCAGAAAACCAATTTTCACCAATCGAAAAAAACGATGCAACAATAATCTATTTTTTAAATGGTAAAATTATTGACATTACACCATGCACCAACAAAAGCCAAGACGAATTAACAAGATACTTCAAAAAAATGGGGATGATTTAATGCTTAACGTTGTACTATACGAACCAGAAATACCACAAAACACTGGAAACATAATGAGAACATGCGCCGGAACAGGAACCAAATTGCACTTAATTGAACCACTAGGATTCAAACTCAACGAAAAAAGCATCAAAAGAAGTGGCGTCAACTACATAGAACACTGCGATTACAAAACATATGAAAATTTTGAAGAATTTAAAAAACAAAATAAAGGAAAATACTATTTCTTCACAAGATACGGTAAAAAACCACATACATCCTTTGATTTCAGCAATCAAAATGAAAATATTTACCTAATATTCGGAAAAGAAAGCACCGGTATACCCAAAGAAATATTAAAAGACAACTTAGACACATGCATGAGAATACCCATGAATGATAATATTAGAGCCCTAAATTTATCAAATTCCGTGGCAATAGGCGTATATGAAGTTTTGCGTCAACAAAATTATAAAAACCTACTATTTACCGAACCATTTAAAGGCGAAGATTATTTAGAAAAATAATTTTTTTCTTTTTTTATGAACACTAAAAAACATATAAAAATAACTTTTCCAAGTACATTTGTAAAACAAATAAATATTTTATCTTGATTATTAAAACCATTTATGATAATATTATCTTAAGAATAAAAATAAGAGAATAAAACGGGAGGATGTAGAATGGAATTTGTCATTCATAATATAGGCTGGTTTGCTGGAATTGGCTTGATTTTATTATTGGCCCTAATAGGATACTATGCCGACAAACAAGAACAAGAAAATAATCAATCAAATAACAATATAGATGATACTAAAGATGAGGAATTAGTACAAAATAACTACGAAAAAGAAAATATCAACAATGAAATCAATACTGAAGAAATGAACCAAAATAACTACACATACACAGACGTCAACACGCAAAATGACTATAACTTCTATAACAATACCTCATCAGATAACCCAACAATGTACAATGAAACTTTTTATAATAACGCTAATAAAAATAATATTGCTAACGAAAACATGCAAAATCCCCAAAATAATCTGTATAACTTAAACAGCAATTTTATCGATAATATCAACACTACTAATGGAATAAATACCATCAATGAAACAAACGAAACATATCCAAGTAACCCTAATAACTATGTTGAAAACATAAACAATCCTAGCGTTCAAACTGATAATCAAAATCTTTACTATTACAATGATCAAAATAATTTAGAACAACAAACAACAAATAACCAAGAAAACATCAATTCATTACAAACAACTAATACCATCGAAAATACAGATGCAATAGAACAAATGAATAATAATCAATATAATAACGTTGAAGATGCACATATGACACTAGAAGACTTAGAAAATAAAAAAAATAACGATATATTAAATGATGACTTAGGCAATTCACAATCAGATGATGGACTAATAAGTGATTACTCTTATGACCATGAATTTGATAACGAAATAGCCCAAGATAATGAAGTAACATACAATGAAAACAATGATATCTACAATTATGTTGATAATGAAGATAATTCACAAGAAGAAAAAAAACCGTTAAATAACTTAGAAACCGACGACGTCATTAACGAATCAAAACTAGAAACTCAAGACACAGAATATAATTCTTTCGTTAGTCAAGACGAAGTTGAAAAATCCATGTCAGAAAACAATAACGACGATACAACTATAACTAGTTCACTAGATTTATCTGATAACTCAACATATGATGATATATGGAAATTCTAAGAATAACAAACGTTGTTCTTTTTTTCTAAAATAAATTTTATAAAAACAAATTTTTATGATATAATTTTATCATGGTAAAAATGGAGGTATTAAAATGACTGTTGATGGAATATTTAGTTTAATAAAAAAACTTATTGACGTTTTACTAGTATGGATGATTTTTTACTACATACTAAAAAATCTTCGTAAAAACGTCAAAATGGTTTTACTATTTAAAGGAATTTTAGTAATAGTAATTTTAAAGATTATCAGTGATATCTTTGAATTATCAACTATTGGCTACTTGCTAAACTACGTAATCATGTGGGGACCATTAGCCCTTATAATTATTTTTCAACCAGAAATTAGAAACGTCTTAGAACATTTAGGAAGAAGTCAATTACTAGGACGACATAAGGTTTTAACCGTCGATGAAAGAGAAAAACTTGTATACGAAATTGTCCAAGCAGTAGAATATTTACGCAAAAATAGAATCGGAGCACTAATTGTACTAGAAAGAGATAATAGTCTAAACGACTACATAAGCAAATCAAAAAAAATATATGCCGATATCTCAAGTGACTTATTAATATCAATTTTCTTTCCTAATAACCCATTACATGATGGTGGAGTTATTATCCAAGGAGACAAAATTACAAGCGCCGGCGCCGTATTTCCTACAAGCGATAACGTTAAAATCAGCAAGCGCCTAGGAACACGTCACCGTGCCGCACTAGGAATATCAGAAGTAATGGATTGTATTTCCCTAATAGTATCAGAAGAGACAGGTCGTCTATCAATCGCTATCGGAGGAGAATTATACTATAATTTAAGTCTTGATGAAGTAAAACTAAAACTCTTAGACGAACTTAGACCTAAAAAAATCTTATTAGATGAGGAGGTGTCAGATGAAGGAGAATCCAATTAAAAAATTTTTTAATGGCATTATTAAATTTTTTGATAAAATAATAATTATACCCATTACTAAACTAATATTAAAAATAACAAAAAACTTTGATAAATCATCAAAAGATTTTGAAAAAATTTTATCCAAATCCAACAATTTGCTTTTTATATCATTAGCGCTTGCAGTAATTACATTCATAGTTATTGATCAAAAGATAATCTATTACTCAGAAAGTTCCGCCGAAGTATTATCAAATCAACCCGTAAATGCTATCTATAATGAAGAAGCATATGTAGTAGAAGGACTACCAGAAACAGTTGATATAACCTTGATTGGAAATACAGCCAATTTATACATCGCCAAACAATCTGGTACCAACGAAGTAACAGTTGATTTAACAGGTTTAAAAGCCGGAACCCACAAAGTAGAATTTAAATATAACCAAGGTATATCCTCAGTAGACTATAAAGTAAACCCATCATATGCAACAGTCATAATATATAACAAAGTATCACTTGCGACAACTATGAGTATAGATACACTAAATAAAGATAAATTAGATGATAAACTTATAATTGATAATATTGATGTTGCAGACGACACAGTAGTAGTTAAAGGTGCAGAAAAACAAATCTCAAAAGTAGCAACAGTAAAAGCCTTAGTTGACATAAATAACCTACCAAACCAAGAAGTAGGAACAACAACATTAAAAGATGTACCACTAAAAGCATATGACGATAAAGGAAATGTTGTAGACGTTGAACTAGTACCATCTAAAATAGATGCCGACGTCACCATTTCATCACCAACCAAAGAATTACCAATCAAAGTCATTCCAGTAGGAGATGTAGCATTTGGTAAAGCCATAAGCAATATCGAAATGAGCGAATCAAAAGCCATCGTATACGGAACATCTAGTAGTCTTGAAGGCATGAACTATCTTCCAGTAGAAGTCGACGTAAGTGACTTAGCAGAAAATACAGAATTTAAACTAGAAATAGCCAAACCAGTTGGTATCAAATCAATGAGTATTAACAATATAACTGTAAAAATAACACTAGACAGCGTAGCCGATAAAGACATAAACAATGTTGTTATCGAATCAAGAAATTTATCAAGCGACTATAGAGTAAGCGCACTAAGTTCTGAAGATAGCTCCGTCGATGTTAATATAAAAGGAGTACAAAGCGTTATTGACACTATTACATCTGATAATATTACCGCCTACATTGATCTTAATGGTTATACCGAAGGAGAATATGAAGTTGATGTAAATGTAGAAGGAAGCGATGTAAGAGTTCAATATGCCTCAAAGACAAAGAAAGTAAAAGTTAAAATAACAAAAAAATAGGTATACAAATACCTATTTTATTTTGTTTCAATATGACTTAATAAAATACCAATATTGATTAATCCACATATACCAACAACTATGTAAACTAATCTCGAAAGCATGCTTCCAACACCGAAGATTGTATCGACAAGATTAAAATCAAAAAAACCAATCAATCCCCAGTTTATCGCACCAACAATAGTAAGTGCCAAACAAATTTTTTGAAGTGTTTCCATATTTTTCACCCTTTCTAACTTATTACTTATTTTAAACAGAAAAAAATAAAATATTCATCATATTTATAATTTGTAAAAATATAATTTATTGAAAGTATTTGAGGTGAAAAAATGAAATTGAAAAAAATGTTTGTTTTTTTGATTATTTGTATGTTTTTTTTAGTAGGATGTGGTAAAAACAATCGAGAAGATGTTTTAAAAAAATTAACAAAAAAAATAGAAGAAGCAAATTCCTACCATTTACAAGGAGTATTAGAAATAATAAACAACGAAAATAGTTACCTATATGACGTTGATGTAGCATACTTAAAAGAAAATAACTTTAAAGTTGATTTAAAAAATCAAACCAACAACCATGAACAGATAATACTAAGAAATCCAGACGGAATTTATGTTTTAACACCAAGTCTTAACAAAAGTTTTAAGTTTCAAAGCGAATGGCCATACAATAATTCCCAAAGTTATTTACTACAAAATCTTTTAAATGACATCAAAAACGACAGTAACTACACACTAGAAGAAAACGACAACGGATATATGATTACAACAACCGTAAATTATTCAAACAATAAAGAATTAGTTAAACAAAAAATATATATAGACAAAGACATCAATATATATAAAGTAGAAGTATTAGACAATTCTGACATAATTAAACTAAAAATGGATATAAACCAAATCGATTATAACTGTGATTATAACGAAGAAACCTTTAAATTTGACAACAACATGAACGTTTCACTTCAAGAAAGCGAAGACATAGCAGTATCCAAAATAGACGACATCATATATCCAATGTACATACCACAAAACACTTACCTTTCAACCCAAGACAAAGTATCAGTAAATGGAGGAGAAAGAGTAATACTAACATTCTCAGGAGACTACCCATTCATGCTAATCCAAGAAACAGTAAACAATGAAGAAAACGTTATTTCAGTATACGGAGAACCATTACAATTAGCAGAAACAATAGGAATATTAGACGACACATCCATAACATGGATAAGTGACGGTATAGAATATTATTTAGTATCCAATAGCCTCGACACTGATCAACTAATCGACGTTGCAAACTCAATGACCGTTGCAGCAATTGAAAAATAAGTGAAAAAAAGAAAAATGGTGCATTTAAGTATTCATTTTTCTTTTTTTGTGCTATAATGAATTCGGTGATAAAATGAAAAAAACAAAAAATAACTCGAATAGTCATAGTAACAAGACTAATTCTATGGTTTCTACCAATAACGAAATGTCAAAGTTAATATTATTTATTTTAATAGTTGCAATAGTATTTGTCGCTTTCTACATTATCACACTATTTGTAACCAAAAAAGATGAAACAGCAACCGACACAACCGAAGAAAATACAGAAGCAACAATTCAATATGAGAAAATACTTGCAAGTAACATCTTAAGTCAAAAACCATCAGAATACTACGTTTTAGTATACTATGGTAGTGATAAATATGTAGATTATTATAAAAACTACTTAACATACTACGAATCATCAATTGAAGGAGCAGTGCCATACTATTACGTAGATATGGATGAAGTATTCAACAATACATTCAAATCAGAACAATCAAAACTTGACGTAAAAGATGTAAAAGAATTTAAATTCAGCCAAACGACACTACTTAGGATAAGAGATAGCAAGGTTATTTCTACATATGAAGGCAAAGATAATATAACTGGAAAATTAGGTAGAATGACAAAATAATTACACTTGTAATTATTTTTTTTGATTTTATAGACTAAATTTTTACAATAAGTGATATAATTATTCTAGGAGAAGGGGTATGTTATGGATACAGAAATAAAAGATAATAAACAATTTAAACTATCAGAAGTAATCACATTAATAATAATAACTATAATCATCGGATTTATTCTAGGACTATCCGTATTCAAAATAATGTCTGATAAAAATAAAACCAATAAAAAGAATACCGACGAAGAACTATCAAAATTTATTGAAAACTATAACTATATTGTAGATAACTACTATGGCGAACTAGATAAAGAAGAACTAATAGCAAGTGCCATCTCAGGAATGCTCGAATCAATCGACGATCCATACACAACATACATAGATAATGATGACAATAATAGTTTCAATACAACCTTAGAAGGAAGTTTTCAAGGAATAGGAGTTGAAGTAATAAACGACTCCGACAATAATATAATTGTCTATAATGTTATAGAAGATTCACCAGCAAGCAAAGCAGGAATTCAAAGCCTAGATATTATAAAATCAATTAACGGCAACTCACTAGAAAATACAACCACAAGCGACTTTGTAGCACTTGTAAAAGAAAACGATTTATCGACAATTAATCTAGTATTAGTTAGAAATAATGAAGAGATTAATGTAACAGTTAATAGAGATCTAGTAACACTAAAATCAGTCAAAAGCGAAATATTCAATCGTAATGACAAAAAAATAGGATATATATATATGTCAATATTTGCCAACAATACATACCTACAATTTAAACAAGAACTACAAAAACTAGAAGCCGAAGGAATAGATAGACTAATTATAGACGTAAGAAGTAACACAGGAGGATACTTGACAGCCGCCGAAAACATTTTAAGCCTATTCCTAGACTCTAGCCACGTAATATACCAAACCGAAGACAAAGAAGGAACAAACAAATTCTATTCTAAAGGAAATACAACCAAAAACTATCCAATCGTAATCTTAACCAACGAAGCCAGTGCATCAGCATCAGAAATCCTAACATCCGCCCTAAAAGAAGAATACGGAGCAACATTAGTAGGCAAAAAAACATATGGCAAAGGTACAGTACAAGAACTAAAAACACTACCAGACGGCGAACAATATAAATTCACAACCAAAAAATGGTTAACCCCAAGTGGCAATTGGATAAATGGCGAAGGAATACAAGTAGATGTAGAAGTAGAATTTAATAGAGATTACTACGATAATCCAACCTATGAAAACGATGTTCAACTTCAAAGCGCCATCGAAACAATCTTAAACAAATAGGACGAAAGTCCTTTTAATATTCATAAATTTTAACTAACAACTTTTAATTTAATACAAAAAAGGTTATAATGTTCTAAAGAGGCGATAAGATGAAAAAAATTTGTATAGGCGACAAACTGCAAATCCAATGCTATAAACATAACGGTAAAATACACAGAGCATGGAATGAAGCAATAGTATTAGATTTCAAAAAAAACTACATGGTTTTTGGAAATAACAAAACACAAGTAACAGAATCAGAAGGAAACGTGTGGAAAACCAAAGAACCAGCAATAATGTATTTTTTTAAAGATAAATGGTTCAATGTAATAGCACAACTAAAAAAAGATGGAATATACTATTATTGTAATATTGCTTCGCCATTCATAATAGAAGAAGGAACAATAAAATATATAGACTACGATTTAGACTTAAGAATATTTCCAAGCGGAGAGTATAAAATACTTGATAAAGGAGAATATAAATATCATAAAAAACTTATGAACTACTCAGAAGAACTAGATTACGTTATCAATAACGCCATGAAAGAATTAATAGAACTATATTCCGAAAAAAATATTATCTTTGATAAAAATATGAATTATAAATATTATAATGAATATAATAGTGTAAAAGCAGATTTACTGTAAATAGTAAAAAAATATTATTTAAGTTATTGACTTTTTTACCCTACTTTGGTATATTGGTATTGCTTTGAGGAAAGTAGAAAAACAAAATTCAAAAAAATAAAAAAATGGCTTGACTTCATTTTTTTAAAATGCTAAACTATTAGTGCTTTCGAAAAAAGCGAAGAAATGATCTTTGAAAACTGAGCAAAATGTCAATTCAAATAGTTAGGATAAAACAAAAAAACTGAAAAAATAAAGATAATTTTTTTGGAGAGTTTGATCCTGGCTCAGGATGAACGCTGGCGGCATGCCTAAGACATGCAAGTCGAACGAAGT
>CANRPB010000013.1 GCA_947632415.1 uncultured Bacilli bacterium | reverse complement strand
GAAATAGATGTATTTAATTTTTTGAGATTGAATTTGCCGAATAAGTCTCGTAATAATATTAAGACAATGTTTTTAAATAGGCGTGTTTATGTTAATAAGTCTTTGGTTCGGTTTGATTATATGCTTAAAAGTGGTGATGTGGTTTATGTTATTTTGAGACAAATTGTTGATAACAATTATTGTATTGATATTATTTATGAGGATGATTATTTTATTGGAATTAATAAGCCGAGTGGTTTATTATCTGTTCCAACTTTAAAAAATGATTATACAGCTTATGGTATTCTTAAGAAGAATGTGAAGTCGAAGCTTTTTGTTTTACATAGGTTGGATTGTGATACTTCTGGAATTTTATTGTTTTGTAAAAATGAGCGTCTTAAAAATATAATGCAGGATAATTGGAATGATGTGGTTTTAAAAAGGGGTTATTTGGCGATTGTTGTTGGTAAAGTTGAGAGTGGTACTATTAGGTCTTATTTGTATGAGGATAAAAATTATAATGTTCGTTCATCTTATAATAAGAATCGTGGTAAATTAGCGATAACGCATTATCAGGTTATTGAGAGTAATGATAAGTATTCTCTTGTTCAAATTTTTATTGATACGGGAAGGAAAAATCAAATTAGGGTTCATATGAGTTTAATTGGTACTCCTATTTTGGGTGATAAGAAATATGGTAATGTTAAAAGTGATCGACTTTATTTGCACGCTAATACATTTAGTTTTATTCATCCTATAACAAAAAGGGAAACAATAATTAATTGTGTTCCCCTTGATTTTAGTTTAAAAGGTAAATGCCAATAGTTAAGTATGTTGCGAATAGGCACCATATTTGATATGGAATTAATAGATAGGCTGATGGTTTGTATTTTTGTTTGAATAGTGTTATTAAGATGTATATTAGTATGTCTAGTAGTAGTATCCATATTATTGCGAAGAATTTTAGTTTTAGGACAAAGAAGATTATTGACCATAGTAGGTTTACAAATAGTTGTGTGTAGTAAATTATTATTTCTTGTTTACTTGTATAACTATTTTTTTTGTATAGGAAGTATGATATTCCCATTAGTATGTATAGGATGGTCCATATGATGGGGAAGATTATACTTGGTGGAGATAGTGGTGGTTTGATTAATGTGTTATAGTCAATGTATTTGGATGTTATTATGCCTATTATTGTGCCTGTTATTAATGGGAATGTTAAGTAAAAGATATTTTTTATTATTTTCATATGTCACCTTCTTTATATCTTATGTTATAAAAAAGATGTTTATTCGTTTTGTTTATTTCATATTATATTATGAGGTGAATTATGAGTAATTATAAAGTAAGTGTTTATGCTATTAGTAAGAATGAGTCTAAGTTTGTTGATAGGTGGTATGATTCTGTTAAGGAAGCGGATGAAATTTATGTTCTTGATACGGGGAGTGATGATGATACTGTTAGTAGGCTTATGGCTAAGGGTGTTTCGGTTACAGAGAGGGTTATTGATCCGTGGCGATTTGATGTTGCGCGAAATATGTCACTTGATTTAGTTAGTGAGGATACGGATATTTGTGTTTGTATTGATTTGGATGAGGTTTTGGTTAGTGGTTGGCGTGATGTTTTGGAGCGTGTTTGGCGTGATGGCGCGACTAGGTTAAGGTATAATTATAATTGGCGACTTGATGCTGATAACAAGCCTCTTGTTAATTTTTATACTGATAAAATACATGCGAGGTATGGGTATAAGTGGGTTTATCCGGTTCATGAGGTTTTGGTTTATGATGGTGTTGAGAAAATTATTACTACTGATGATTTAATTGTTAATCATTATCCTGATGTTAGTAAGTCGCGTGGTAGTTATTTGGGGCTTTTGGAGTTGTCTGTTTCTGAGAATCCCCTTGATGATAGAAATATGCATTATTTGGGTCGTGAGTATATGTATTATGGTAGGTGGAATGATTGTATAGATACTTTAATTCGTCATCTTAATTTGAAGAGTGCGACTTGGAAGGATGAGAGATGTGCTTCTATGAGGTTTATTGCTAGGAGTTATATTAATTTGAATAGGTATGATGAGGCTAGGATGTGGCTTGATAAGGCTATGGTTGAGGCTCCGTATTTGAGGGATCCTTTTATGGAAAGGGCGATATTGGAGTATAAGCTTGAAAATTGGAATGATGTTATTTTGTATTGTAATAAGGCTCTTTTAATTACTAGTCATCCTAAGTCTTATATTAATGAGGCTTTTAGTTTTGATGGTACAGTTTACGATTTATTGTCATTAGGTTATTTTTATACTGGTGATGTTGAGAAGGCGATTTTCTTTGTTGATAAGGCTATTGATATGAAACATGATGATGATAGATTAGTTAAGAATAAGCAAATTTTTATGAGTGCTTTACAGAATAAATAATAAAATTTGTAAAAAGACTGTTAATTTTTTTATTTTTTGTTATAATTATAATGAGGGGTAGTAGCAAGGGTGATAGTAATGGATAATAGTTATACTGACTTAATAACATTTAATTTTGGTAAACGTGTTTATGTTGTTATGAAGAATAGTGATAGAATTACTTATTTTGAGAAGGTTAATGGCAGTTTTATACCTTCTATTACTAATTTTAATTTGTATGATAATGAGGGAAAGTCGCTCACACAGGTTAATCAGCATTTTTTTATGAGTGAGTTGATTAATAGGGTGAATGTTGCTTGTAAAAAGGGCTTTTTGACTAGTGATAAGGAAATTGTTGATTATTTGTTTAATTTGAAGGGTAAGGCTGAAAGTGATTCAAGGTTAAAAAAGATATTTAAGGGTTCTCTTATGGAGGAGATAAATGTTAGTAATTTTGAGTCTAATAAAAGGGAAATAACGTCTTATTTGGATGAATTTAGGTTTGATAATTTTGTTAAGTATAATAATATTTCGGTTTTCCCTGGTTCTATTCATAAGGATGGAGTAGGTATTCCTAATGTTTCTTTAGAGGGTGTTGCTAGTAATGTTTCAAGTGGTGATGATGGTGTTTTAGAAACTTCTGAGAGTGCTTCTAGTTATAATAGTTTTGGTGCGGGTGTGAATAGTGTTTCACAGGTTGATGTTTCAAGTTCTGATAATTTGAATAATATTGGTTTTAATCAGGTTTTGGATAATGACTCACAAAGTAGTGTTCAGGATACTAGTGAAGTGGTAGATGTTTCAAGTTCTGATAATTTGAATGGTGTTGGTTTTAATCAGGGTTTAGATGGTGTCTCAAAAAGTAATGTTCAAGATACTAGTGAAGTGGTAGATGTTCCAAGTTCTGATACTTTAAATAATGTTGGTTTTAAACAGGGTTTAGATGGTGCCTCACAAAGTAGTGTTCAAGATACTAGTGAAGTGGTAGATGTTCCAAGTTCTGATACTTTAAATAATGTTGGTTTTAAACAGGGTTTAGATGGTGCCTCACAAAGTAGTGTTCAAGATACTAGTGAAGTGGTAGATGTTCCAGGTTCTGATAATTTGAATAGTGTTGATTTTAATCAAGGTTTAGATAATACATTAAAAAGTAATGTTCAAGATACTAGTGAAGTTGTTGATGTTTCAGGTTCTGATAATTTGAATAATATTGGTTTTAATCAAGGTTTAGATAATGTATTACAAAGTAATGTTCAAGATACTAGTGAAGTTGTTGATATTCCAAGTTCTGATACTTTAAATAATGTTGGTTTTAATCAAAGTGTTGATGTTTCTAATTCGATTTTTAATCAGGTTCCAAGTGATTTTAATCAGAATCAAGTTAATCAAAGTGTAGTTAATAATCAAAGTATGAGTGATGTTCAGAGTAGTCAAGTTGGTGATGTTTCTGATAGACAGTATGGGGTTAATGATCTTTCTAATACTTTTGTACAGGACAGCACGGCGTTTGCTGATTTGGATGAGCTTAATAGTAATGTTGATAATTCTACACCTAGTAAGAAGTCTAAAAAGGGTAATACGGGTGCGATTGTGTTGGTGATTGTTTTGCTTTTGATTCTTGTTGGGTTTGGATATTATTTGTATAATTTTGTTTTTTAAGGAGAGTATTTCTTCTTTTTGTATTGATTAATTATTTTTATTATTATATAATATTTTTGTCAAAGACGAGGATCTTGAGGAGTAGACGTTTATTTATTTGTAGAGAGTTAGTGGTTGGTGAAAACTAATAATTGATGGCGTTGAAGGTAGCAAGTGAGTTTAACTTTTTGGGTTACGTATATCTGCGTTAAGGGTTTGAGTGCATAGAATTCTATGAATTAAGGTGGTACCGCTTTTTTGAGTCCTTAAGTTGTGGAATTTTTTTGTTTAGAAAGGGTGATTTTATGTTGGATAAAAAGTATAATCATGTTGATGTAGAAAAAGGGAAGTATGATAATTGGAAGAATAAGGGTTATTTTAGTAGTGGAGATTTGAGTAAAAAGCCTTATGCGATTGTTATTCCTCCTCCTAATGTGACGGGAAAGTTGCATTTGGGTCATGCTTGGGATACGACGCTTCAGGATATTATGATTCGTTATAAAAGGATGGATGGTTATGATGCTTTATGGCTTCCTGGTATGGATCATGCTGGTATTGCAACACAGTCTAAGGTTGATAAAAAGTTGCGTGATATGGGTATTATGCCTAGGAGTTTATCTCGTGATGAGTGGCTTAATCATGCATGGAGTTGGAAGGATGAGTTTGCTTCTACTATTCATTCACAGTGGGCTAAATTGGGTTTGTCGTTAGATTATTCTAAGGAAAGGTTTACTTTGGATGATGGATTAAGTGAGGCTGTAAAGAAGGTTTTTGTTGATTTATATAATGAGGGCTTGATTTATAGAGGGGAGCGTATTATTAATTGGGATCCTGTTCAGATGACGGCTTTATCTAATGAGGAAGTTATTTATAAGGAGGATAAGGGTGCTTTTTATCATTTGAAGTATTTTATTGAGGGTACTAATGATTATTTGGAGGTTGCTACGACGCGTCCTGAGACTTTGTTTGGTGATACTGCTGTTGCTGTTAATCCTAGTGATGAAAGGTATAAGCATTTGATTGGTAGGAATGTTGTTTTACCAATTGTTGGTAAGTTGATTCCTATTGTTGGTGATGATCATGCTGATCCAGAGTTTGGAACGGGTGTAGTTAAGATTACTCCAGCACATGATCCTAATGATTTTGAGGTTGGTAATCGTCATAATTTAGAGCGTGTTATTGTTATGAATCCTGATGCAACTATGAATGAGAATGCGGTTGGTTATGAGGGTTTATCGCGTGAGGATTGCAGGGAGAAGTTAGTTCAGGATTTGAAGAATAAAGATTTATTAGTTAGTATTGAGGAAATGGTTCATAGTGTTGGTCATAGTGAAAGAAGTGATGCTGTGGTTGAACCATATTTATCTAAGCAGTGGTTTGTTAAGATGCGTCCTTTGGCTGATAGGGTTTTAAAGAATCAGAAAAATAGTGATACTAAGGTTAATTTTGTGCCTGAAAGATATGAGAAGGTCATGAATCATTGGATGGAGATTACTTATGATTGGTGTATTTCTAGACAACTTTGGTGGGGACATAGGATTCCTGCTTGGTATAGGGGTGATGAGGTTTATGTTGGTGTTAGTGCTCCTCATGGCTCTGGTTGGGTACAGGATAGTGATGTTTTAGATACTTGGTTTAGTAGTGCTTTATGGCCTTTTAGTACGATGGGATGGCCACAGGATACGGATATGGTTAATAGATATTATCCAAATAATTTATTGGTTACTGGTTATGATATTATTCCTTTTTGGGTTAATAGGATGACTTTTCAGGGTCTTCATTTTACTGGTAAGAGGCCTTTTAAGGATTGTTTAATTCATGGTCTTATTCGTGATAAAGAGGGACGTAAGATGAGTAAATCTTTAGGTAATGGTGTTGATCCTATGGATGTAATTGATAAGTATGGTGCGGATTCTCTTAGGTATTTTTTGGCTACTAGTACGGCTAGTGGTATGGATTTAAGGTATGATGAGGAAAAGGTTAAGTCAACTTGGAATTTTGTTAATAAGTTGTGGAATGCCAGTCGTTATGTTTTGATGAATTGTGATGATATTAGTGATATTTCTTTTGATGTTTCAAAGTTGACTGTTTCTGATAAGTGGATCATTTCTAAATTAGAGGGTACTATTGATGTTGTTAGAAAGCATATGGAGAAGTATGATTTTAATGTTGTTGGTTCGACTTTATATAGTTTTATTTGGGATGATTTTTGTGATTGGTATATTGAGTTGTCTAAGGGTAATATGAGTGTTACTACTAAGAAGGTTTTAATTTTTGTTTTGACGGATATTTTAAAGATGATGCATCCTTTTATGCCTTATGTTACTGATGAAATTTATAGTATGCTTCCTGTTTCTGATAGTGAAAATATTATGATTAGTAGTTATCCTGTTTATAATTGCAATTATTGTTTTGACAGTAATTTTGATTTGATTATTGATTTAATTAAGAGTGTTAGACGTGTTAAGTTGGAAAATAATATTAAGGATTTTGTTTTTGTTTATGATTGTGAAGTAATTGATGATAATATAGATTTAATTGGTAGAATGATTAAGGCTAGTGATATTAATAAGGGTAGTTATGATAGTGGTCTAAGTAGTGTTGTTATTCCTTTTATGGATAGTAGTGTTTATCTTTATTATGATGGTAGTGTTAATGAAAAGCAGGAATTGGAGAGTAATATTAAGGAGAGGGATAGACTTATTAGTTCTATTGAAAGAAGACGTAAGTTGTTATCTAATTCTGGTTATGTTAGTAAGGCTCCAGAGGCAATTGTAAATAAGGAAAGGGAAGATTTAGCGCGTGAGGAGCATGAGTTGGATGTTATTAATGAAAAGATAAATGGATAGATTGAAAAACGCTTTTTTGCGTTTTTTTTGTTGGTGTGATATTTTTGATGTTGATGATTAGGGTGGGTAAATTTTATTTGTTTTGTTTATATTTTTTGTTTATATAGTATTTTTGATAATTCTTTTGTTATGTTTTTTTGATTTTGATATGTATGATAATTTACATATACAAACAAATGTATTATAATGATGTTGGTGGTTTATATGAATAGAGTAATCTTGCATATAGATGTGAATAATGCTTTTTTGTCATGGACAGCTATTGATTTATTGAATAAGGGTTCTAAATATGATATAAGGCATGGTTATTCTGTGATAGGTGGGGATGAGAATAAGAGGAGTGGAATAGTTTTGGCTAAGTCTACGCCTGCTAAAAAATTGGGAATTGAAACGGGTGAATCTTTGTATAGTGCTAGGAAGAAGTGTCGGGTATTGCGAGTTTATTCTCCTAATTTTTCTTTTTATCGTGAGATGTCTGCTAAGTTGTTTAAGTTGATATGTAAGTATACTCCTGATATTGAGGTTGCCAGTATTGATGAGTGTTATGTTGATTATACAAAGGTTAAGGATCTTTATGGTGATGAATTGGTATTTGCTCGAATGATTCAAAAAGAGATTTTGGATACTTTGGGTTTTACAGTAAATGTTGGTATAGCTAATAATAAGCTTTGTGCAAAGATGGCTTCTGATTTTTCAAAGCCGTATAAGATACATACTTTGTATAGTTATGAGGTTGCGAAAAAGATGTGGCCTCTTGATGTTGGTGATTTGTTTGGTATAGGTAAGAGGACTGTTCCTAAGTTAAATAGGTTAAATATATATACTATTGGTGATTTGGCTAATGCTGATGTTAATAAGTTATATGTATATTTTAAAAAGTCTGCTTTGATGATGGTTGATAAGGCTAATGGTATTGATGATTCGTTGGTTTTGAGTAGTAGGGTTGATCCTAAGGTTATTGGTAATGAAGTTACGCTTGATCATGATGTTTTTAGTATTGATGAGTTGTTTAATTATTTGTTGTTTTTGTCTGAGAAGGTTGGTATGAGGTTAAGGCGTGAGGGTAAGTATGCTAATGTTTTGGTGGTTGTTTTAAAGGATAATACGTTTAAAAAGTTTTCTCATCAGAGAAGTTTGGATAGGCCGATTGATGGTAATGATGAAATTTTTGAGGCATCAAAGTTGGTTTTAAGGGAAATGTATAATGGTGAGAGGATAAGATTAGTGGGTATTAGACTTGGGAAGTTTACTAGTCAAAAGTTGGAGCAGGTTTCAATGTTTGATAGTGTTAGTGATGAGTCTGTTAGTATAGATAAGGTTATTGATGAGATAAATATAAAGTATGGTGATGTTGTTGTTAGACGTGCTTCATTGTTAAATGAGAAGATAAATTAAAAGCGCTTTAGGGGCGCTTTTATAGGTTTATTTCTTCTTTGATGGCTTCAACAATGCCATTTATGTAGCCTTCTTGGTTGTAGAGGAGATTATTTAAGTCTTTTTGGTAGTTAATAAAGCCAAGTTCCATTAGATAACTTTCGGAACCAATGTTGTTGTTATAGTATGGATTTTTGTCGTAGGATTTGTTTCTACCATCGACGTAGGCACCTGTTGCGATTCCTCCTGTTTCTCTTATCATAAAGTAGTATGTTGTATCGGTGGTAATGGGGTATGGGTTGTATCCTTTTTCTTTGGCGGTGGTAATGGAACTATTGATGTCATTTTTGGTGAATGTTCTGATGTATACGCCGTCTTTTATTTTGAATGATTCATTATGTGAAAAGTTGGTTTGGGCACTATTAACTATATGTCGTGCTAAATTTTCGGCAAAACTTGTGTCTGCACCGTTTGGGGAGTATATTTCGACACCGCCGGATTTTATATTGTCTTCGGAACTGTTTAAGTGAATGGAAAATGTGTATTTTGCGTTTGTTTCATAGACTATTCCGGTGCGACTGTTAATGCCATATGAATCAAGTGATGTATCGTTATCGCGTGTAAGTTTGACTTTTAATCCTATGTTTTGTAGTGCTTCTTTTAGATTAAGGGCATAGTCTAGGGTTATGTCACTTTCACTATGTTTTGCGTAACTAGCGCCGGGATCTTCACCACCGTGTCCGGCATCAATTACGATATCGTAGTAGTTATCTGGTAGTTTTGTTTCGGTTACTTTTATTGATAGGAATTCTTTGTTACTATAACTTGAGAATTTGATGTTTATTAGGTTATTTTTTTTATTTTTGGTTATTGTGTAGTAGTTTAGGTCGTTGTAATTTGTTTTGTTTGATAGGTTATAGTATTTGTTTTTGTCTTTGGTTGTAGTTTTAAGAAATACAAAGTAATCTCCAATTGGAATATTGTCTAGGTAAATTCCTTCGTTAATGTATGACGATGATTCGAAGTGACCATCGGAAATGTTACTGTTTAGTTCTATTTCGTTGTTTGTGCTTTTTAAAACTAGTTTTATTTCATCGTAATTATCAATTTTAAAGTCACCGGATATATTTAGGTGGTTTCCGTATATAAAGTATTTATTAACTTGGACTGCATTGTCAATTGTGTTGTTTAATAATTTTAGTTTGTCTTTTTTTGTTATTTTTAAAATAAATGTAATTATTAGTATAATAACTATAAAAAATGTTAGTATTTTTTTTAATGATAATTTTCTCAAAGGGATCACCGTATTTATTATATCATTTTGTTGTGTAAAAAATAAATTTAAATATGATATAATATAAGAAAATGTGTAAAGAGGAGTAAATATGAAAAAAAACAAGGGTGAGAATGTTGTTATTAATAATTTGATAAAGTTGTTAATAATTTTTGTTGGTTTAGTGTTACAGGTTATGTTGTTGTTTTTTTTGTATGGAGCTACATCAAGGTTGGTTGAGTATGCGAATATTGTTTTTGAGGTGGTTAAAATTGTGTTGGTTATTTATATTATTTATAAACCTCAAAATGATGCTTATAAGATAATATGGATTATATTGATTTTATTTGTTCCGGTTTTGGGGTTTATTGCTTATTTGTTGTGGGGTAATAATAAGATTAGTAAGAGATTAAAGGCTAAGATTAGTGCTTTTGACGATGAGATTGGTTATTTGTTTAGTGATTATGATGATATTCTTAATAGGATAAATGATAGTAGTAGGAAGAAGGAAGCTAGGTATTTATCGAATGTAACTAATTATGGTGTATATTGTAGTGATGGTGTTGATTATTTTAGTACGGGTGAGGAGTATTATAGGAGTTTGAAGGAGAGTTTGATTAGGGCTAAAAAGTATATTTTAATGGAATTTTTTATTGTTTCTGATGGTATGATGTGGAAGGAGATATATGAGATTTTAAAAAGTAAGTCTTCAGAGGGTGTTGATATTTATTTGATTTATGATTCTTTGGGGAGTCTTTTTAAGAAACCTAGTCATTTTCATGATGATTTGAATAAGATTAATGTTAAGTATTTGTCTTTTAATCCTTTAATTCCTTTGGTAAGGTCGTATATTAATTATAGAAATCATAGAAAAATTGTTGTGGTTGATGGTTTAGTTGCTTATACTGGTGGGATTAATATTGGTGATGAGTATATTAATTTAAAGAGTCGGGTTGGTTATTGGAAGGATTGTGGAATTAGAGTAACGGGTGAGTGTGTTAAGAGTTTTGTGGCTATATTTTTTGAGATTTGGAATATAAGTAAGGAGTATAAAAATTTTGCTGGTTTGTTGGATGGTGTTTGTTCTGATAAAAATGGTGATGGTTTTATAATTCCTTATTCTGATCAATCGTCAAATAGAAATAATCCTTCTGAAAATACATATATAAATATAATAAATAATGCGAAAGGGTATGTTTATATTATGACTCCTTATCTTATTCTTGATAGTGAGATTGAGAGTGCTTTGGTTAATGCTAGTTTGTCGGGGATAGATGTTAGAATTGTTACTCCGTTTATTCCTGATAAAAAATTGGTTAATGCTTGTACTAAGTCTTTTTATGGAAGGTTGTTAGAAGCGGGTATAAAAATATATGAGTATAAGCCTGGTTTTGTTCATTCTAAAGTAATTGTGTCTGATGATTGTGTTGCTAATGTGGGGACTGTTAATTTTGATTTTAGGAGTTTTTATTTGAATTATGAGTGTGGGGTTTGGATTTATAATACTGGTGAGGAGATAAAGATTAGAGATGATATTTTAAATACGATAGATAATTCTTTTATGATAGAGCTTGAAACGTGGAAAAAAAGAAAAGTTGGAATTAAGATTTTAGAGGCAATATTGAGGGTTATTTCGCCTTTGTTGTAGTTTGGATGATTGAATGTTTGTGATTAAAACTTTTTAACATTTATAAATTAAATATTTTCTTTTTTCTTTTTTTGTGTTAAAATGGTATAAGTTAAGATAAGGGAGGAAATTTTATGGCATTCAGTTTAAAGAAATGGCTTAAGGAAGATGATGGAGATATTTTTTCATCGGATAGTAATAGTGATACATATTATAATAAAACACCTGAGGAGGCTTTGAGTGAGAATAATGGTAGTAAAATGATTTTGATGGAGCCTAGGGCTTATTCAGAATCTCAACAAATTGTGGATCATTTGAAGTCTAGGAATACGGTTGTTGTTAATTTGAAGAGGGTTACTGGTGATCAGGCAAAGAGAATTGTTGATTTTTTGAGTGGAACTATTTATGCGATTGGTGGGGATATTCAAAAGATTGGTGGCGGAATATTTTTACTAACACCTAATAATGTTAATATTCAAGGTAGTATATCTGATGAAAAAGAGGGTAAAGATATTCATGATAATGATGACATAAATATTGAGTGGTAGTTTTTCTTTTGATAAATATGTGTTATATGAAGGAGTGTATGAGAATGATTAAATTTACAAATAGTAACCTAGGGGGGGGGGCACGAAAGACTAGTAAAATAAAGGCTTTCACCCTTATTGAGTTGCTGGCAATAATTGTAATACTTGCGATAATTGCAGTAATAACAGTCCCAATAATATTGAATATAATTGAGAATTCAAGAAAGGGAGCAGCAATAGATTCAGCATATGGTTATAGAGATGCAGTAAACCAATATTATATATCAGAATTAACAAAAATAGGAGAGAAAGATTTAGATGGATTTTTTAATCTAAATAGTAATGGTGAATTACTAAATGGTTCTAATCCTACACCAACAACCATTCCATTTACAGGAAAGGCTCCAGAAGGAGGAAGTGTAGTTCTAGATGAAGGCTCAGTAGAGGCTGCATGTCTAACCATAGGTGACTATAAAGTAACAATGATAGGGGGAGAAGTATACTCAACGGAAAAAGGAAAATGTAATGGAATAGAAGTATACTTGAATCCAACAGCAGAAGATGGTAATCCAAGTTGTACAAAGGAAGATTATAGTAAAAATTTAGGTACAGATACAAAATCAGGTTGTAT
Source organism: uncultured Bacilli bacterium (assembly GCA_947632415.1). Classification (GTDB taxonomy): domain Bacteria; phylum Bacillota_I; class Bacilli_A; order RF39; family UBA660; genus UBA3631. The sequence goes on along the minus strand of CANRPB010000013.1, from coordinate 8,083 downwards.
GAAATGGTATGTATATGATGTATCAGACAATGGATATACAATTATACTAGACCATAATACGACTGAAACAGGTGTACAATGGGCATCAAAAATTGATTATGAAGCAACTAATGGAAAAGCAACAGAGTTAGGAATAACATATTTTGGGACCACACCAAATGGAATCTACGGAGTAAATGGAAATAATATCAAAGGCCCACTGACAGTATTGAAACAATTAAAAGAAGATACAAAAAGTTGGAATGCAATACCAGAAAGAACAGATAAATACACAGCAACCACAAATACTGAAGGTACCAATGGCTATACAATAAATTACAGTGGCTACAAAGCAAAATTAATAAGTGCTGAAGAAGTAAATAGTATAGTAAAGAACGCAAGTTGGACAATCTCAGGAACATGGTATTACCTAGATTCATTGGATCAAAACGAGCTAGAAAGATCAAAAGGCTCAAGTGCATATGCCTGGTTATATAGTAATTTACACGACTGTGAAAGTCACGGTTGTAGTCAAAATACTAGCACTGCTAATGCAAATGGATATTGGACAAGTACGGCTACGGCCCACGACGGTGATTCGTCTACTGCATGGGCTGTGAGCAACTATGGCCGCTTAATCAATGATTATATGAATGATTCCATCCGTGGCGTCCGCCCAGTTATAACTGTTTCTAAGTCTAATATTGTTTCTTAGTTGGTGATTTTATTATAAGTTATAAGTTTTGTTTGATTTTTATTGAAATATGATTTTTTATGTGTTAGAATATTTTTTATTCGAGGTGGGGGTATGGTTAAAAATATAGAGACACTTCGTAGTTATGAACCTAATGATGTTATGAAGTATTTAAATGAGGTTATGTCTAGACTTGCTGATATTGAAAGTGATAATAGTCTTAAGGATAAGCAACTTTATAATTATGACATTGAGGTTAGGAGACTACAACAGGAAAATCTTAATTTGAAAAATCAAATTAATTATTATAAGCAGATTGAGAATACTTTGAATAGTTCTATGGCAATGGTTAGGAATACTGGTGAAAATATTAGAAATAATGCTTTGAAAGAGCGTGAGGTTATTATTGCTGATGCTAAGAATAATGCTAGTAGAATTTTGAATGATGCTTTGATTAGGGCTTCTAATATTAATATGGAAGCGGATAATTTGAAGAAGAGTATTGCTGTATATAAAAGTAAAATAAAGGCGCTTGTTGAAAGTGAATTGGAAGTTATTAGTGATATAGATAAGGTTGATTTTTAAAGCATATGATGGAGACGGTATATTGTTTGATTTGTAGAGAGTTAGTGTTTGGTGAAAACTAATATGATGGTAATATATAGATCACTCTTGATGTGTTTAATCTAATAGGTTAAAACGGTTACGCGTTATAGTTTTTGAGGTAGTTTTACTACGAATTAAGGTGGTACCACGTTTTTGACGTCCTTATGTCTAGGGCGTTTTTTTTTGGAGGTGAAATAGTGATTGTTCAAATAGTTTTGCTTGTGATTGGTTTTGTTGTTCTTATTAAGGGGGCTGATGTTTTTGTTGATGGTGCTTCTTCTATTGCTTTAAATTGTAGATTGTCTAAGATGTTAATTGGTCTCACGATTGTTGCGTTTGGAACTAGTGCTCCTGAGTTTGCTGTTTCTTGTAAATCGATTTTATCTGGTAATTCGGATATGGTTTTGGGTAATGTTATTGGTAGTAATATTTTAAATATTTTGCTTATAATTGGTATTTGTTCTTTGATTAAACCGATTGTTGTTAAGAGTAATACGGTTAGGAAGGAGATACCTATTGTTATTTTGATTAGTACGTTGTTGTTTTTTCTGGTCAAGGATGATTTGTTTGTTGGTGCGGTTAATGAGGTTAGTCGTAATGATGGTTTTGTTATTTTGTTGTTTTTTGCGGTATTTGTTTATTATTTGATTTCTATTATTAGAAATAAGCATGATAGTGATGCTTCAGAGATGGCAAAGTTTGGAATTATGAAGTCGATTGCTTTTACTGTTTTGGGAATTGTTTGTATTGTGATTGGTAGTAATGTGGTTGTTGACAGCGCCAGTCGAATTGCTTTTTTGTTGGGTGTTAGTCAGAGAATGATTGCTTTAACGGTAGTTGCTTTTGGTACTTCTTTGCCGGAGCTTGTTACTTCGATTGTTTCTATAAATAAGGGTGAACAGGAGATTTTAGTTGGTAATATTGTTGGTAGTAATATATTTAATATTGGAATTGTTTTAGGTGTTCCTGTTGCTTTGTTTGGTAGTATTAAGGCAGTTGGCTTTAGTATGATTGATTTGATGGTTATGCTTTTGGCGGCTTTGTTACTTTTCTTGTTTTCTTTTAAGAGGTATCGCATTAATAAGTATGGTGGAATAGTAATGGTTTTAATTTTTGTTTTATATTATTCATATGTAATAATTGGAGGAGGAAACTTATGAAATTTAATGAATTAAGTAAAAAGAATATTAATGAGGTTGAGCAAGAGATATCATCTTATTGGAAAAGTATTGATATTTTGAGTAAAACTATTGAGAATAGGAAAAATTGTGAGAATTTTGTTTTTTATGATGGACCTGCTACTGCTAATGGTAAACCGGGTGTTCATCATATGGTGGCTAAGGAGTTAAAGGATACTTTTTGTAAGTATAAGACGATGAAGGGATATAGAGTTTTACGAAAAGTTGGTTGGGATACGCATGGTTTGCCTGTAGAGGTACAAGTTGAGAAGCAATTAGGTTTTAGTGGTAAAAAGGATATTGAGAATTATGGAATAAAGGAGTTTAATGAAAAGTGTCGTGAAAGTGTTTGGGAAAATGAGTCGGCATTTAAGGATTTAACTGATAAGATGGGACAGTTTATTGATACTAAGAATCCTTATATAACTTATGATAATAATTATATTGAGACTGAATGGTGGATTTTGAAGAAATATTTTGATGAGGGATTATTATATAATGGTTATAAGATTACGCCTTATTGTCCTAGATGTGGAACTAGTTTGTCTTCGCATGAGGTGGCTCAGGAGTATAAAGAGATTTCGGTTAATACGGTAATTGTTCCTTTTAAGTTGAAGAATGATGATGCATATTTTTTGGCTTGGACGACAACGCCTTGGACTTTGATTGCGAATGTGGCGTTATGTGTTAATCCTAGTGATAAATATGTTAAGGTTGAAAGTAAGGGTTATAAGTTTATTTTGGCGTCTCAACTTGCTTCAAAGGTATTGGGTGATGATTATACTGTTTTGGAGGAGTATGTAGGAAAGGATTTGGAGTATGTAGAGTATGAACAGTTAATGCCTTTTTTAAAAACGGAGAAGAAAGCGTTTTTTGTAACGTGTGCGGATTATGTTACGATGGATGATGGTACGGGTATTGTTCATATTGCTCCTGCTTTTGGTCAGGATGACTATGAGGTTGGTTTAAGGTATGATTTGCCTGTTTTGAATCCTGTTTTAGAGGATGGCAAGTATAGTGATGGTCCTTGGAAGGGTAGACTTGTTGTTGATCCCGAGCTTGAGGTTGATATTATTAAGTATTTGAAGGATGAGGATAAATTGTTTAAGAAGCAAAAAATGCTTCATAATTATCCACATTGTTGGAGATGTAAGACACCGCTTATTTATTATTCTAAGCCTAGTTGGTATATAAAGACGACTGCTTATAAGGATAAGATAATTGAGGCTAATAGTAATATTAATTGGTATCCTTCTTATGTAGGTGAAAAAAGATTTAATAATTGGCTTGAAAATATGGTTGACTGGGGTATTTCAAGGAATCGTTATTGGGGTTGTCCTTTACCAATTTGGACTTGTAAGTGTGGACATACGGAGGTAATTGGTTCAAGGGAAGAGTTGGTAAGTAAGGCGATTGAAGATATCGATGTTTCAATAGAGTTACATAGACCTTATATTGATGATGTTCATATTAAGTGTTCTAAGTGTGGTAGTTCTATGAGTAGAGTTAGTGATGTTCTTGATTGTTGGTTTGATAGTGGGGCAATGCCTTTTGCTCAGTATCATTATCCGTTTGAAAATAAGGAGTTGTTTGAGAGTCAATTTCCTGCTGATTTTATTGCTGAGGGTGTTGATCAAACGCGTGGTTGGTTTTATACGTTGCTTGTTATTTCTACTTTTGTCATGGGTACGTCGTCGTATAGGAATGTTTTGGTAAATGATCTTTTACTTGATAAATATGGTCATAAGATGCATAAGAGTAGGGGTAATGCGATTGAGCCTTTTGGTATTATTGATGAGTATGGTGCTGATACGATTAGATTTTATTTGCCATCTGTTTCTCCTGTTTGGACGCCAATTAAGTTTGATATTGATGGTTTGAAGGAAGTTTATTCGAAGTATATTAGTACGTTTAAGAATACTTATTCGTTTTTTGAGATGTATGCTAATTGTGATGATGTTGATCCAAGGGGTTATGATATTCCTGTTTGTGATAGGGAGGATATCGATAGATGGTTGATTTCTAAGTTGAATAAGTTGGTTAAGAATGTTACTGATGCTTTTGAAGAGTATGATCTTAATAAGGCAACGAGGTTTATTATTCCTTTTATTAATGATGATTTATCTAATTGGTATATTAGAAGTAATCGAAGAAGGTTTTGGGAGAGTGAGTTGACTAATTCTAAGAAGGCTGTTTATTTGACTACTTATGAGGTTTTAGTTACGTTGTGTAAGTTGTGTGCACCAATTACGCCTTTTATTACGGAGGAAATATATAGAGATTTAACTGGTGAGGTGTCTGTTCATTTGGCTGATTATCCTTTATTTGATTCTAGCTTGATAAATGAGGAATTAGAGGAGAAGATGGATTTAGTTCGTGATATTTGTTCGCTTGGAAGGTTTGCTAGAGAGGATGCTAAAATAAAGGTTAGACAACCAATTAGTGAGGTTTTGCTCGATAGTAGTGTTAGTGATAAGATTTATGAGTTTGAGTCTGTTATAAAGGAAGAGTTGAATGTTAAGAATTTGGTTTATATTGATAATATGACGGAGTATATGAATTATATTATTAAGCCTAATTTTAGAGAAGTTGGAAAATTGTTTGGTAGTCGTGTTAATGATTTTGCTAAGTTACTTGATACTTTGAGTGTTGAGCAGATTGAGACTTTGAAAAGTGATAGTATTAAGGTTCAGTTTATGGGTGAGGATTTAGAGATTACACCTTCTATGGTTTTGATAACGGTTAGTGTTAAGGAAGGATATTGTTCTAGTAATAATGGTCATGTCTTTGTAATATTAAATACTGAGTTAACTGAAGATTTGATTTTGGAAGGTTTGGCTCGTGAAATAGTGCGAAAGGTTCAAAGTCTTAGAAAGGATAATGATTATGTAATTACGGATCGTATTAATGTCTATTATGATGGAAGTGATATGATTGATAAAATGATTGATAAGTATAGTGATTATATTAAGAATGAGACTTTGGCTATTAATTTAATAAAGAGTACTGATATTACTGATGAGTATGATATGAATGGTGAAAAGGTTAAGATTAAGACTGAAAAAATTGGAAACTAGTTGTTTCCTTTTTTTGTGCAATTTTGTTTGTTTTTTTTCATATATTTTACTGGTGATGTTATGTTTTTGAAGATTCTTAAGTATTTGTTTAAAGATTTTTATATTTTTAGTGCGGCTTATTCTAATAATGTTTTTCCTGATCCTCTTTCTAAGGAGGATGAGGATGAGTGTGTTAAAAAGATGTTTTTGGGGGATAAGAGTGCTAGAAACAAGCTTATTGAGCATAATCTTAGGTTAGTTGCGCATATTGTTAAGAAGTATGATAGTAAAGGTGAGACTGATGATCTTATTAGTATTGGGACGATTGGTTTGATAAAGGGTATTGATAGTTTTTCTTATAAGCATGGTACAAGAATTACTACTTATTGTGCTCGTTGTATAGAGAATGAAATTTTAATGAATTATCGAAATAATAAGAAGAATAGTAAAAATGTTAGTATTAATGAGTCGATTGGTTTTGATAAGGATGGTAATGAGATTACTTTGCTTGATATTTTAAAAACTCCTGATCCTGATTATGCGATGAATATTCATAAAGAAAATAATATTGCTCATTTAAAGCATTATTTTAATGTTTTAAATGATAGGGAGAAGGATATTATTATTAGAAGATATGGACTTAATAATACTGATGAGGTTACTCAAAAGGAGATTGCTAAGTCGCTTGGTATTTCTAGGAGTTATGTTTCAAGGATTGAGAAGCGTGCTTTAACGAAGATGCTTCGTGAGTTTATTCGTAATAAGAATAATAATTAGTTCTAATATTATCTACTTTTGTCGATTTTAAACAAAAGTTTTTTTTTTATGGTAAATTGATATTGAGGTGATTTTATGCTTGATATCAATTTTGAATTTAGAAAGGGTGTACTTTTTATAAGATTAAGAGGTTTTCTTACAAAGAAGAATATAAAGAAGTTGGATGATGAGGTTACGACATTGATTCGTGATAATGGTATTAGAAATGTTGTTTTTAATGTTAGTGGTCTTGAAAAAATTGATCTTAAGGGTGTTAGTAGGTTGTTTTATAATTATGAACTTTGTAAGAAGAATAGGGGAGTTAGTTTGTTATGTTGTGTTAATAATGATGTTATACATGATAGACTTAAGAGTTCTAGGATATTTAAGTATATGGTTGATGTTACGGATGAACTTAGTGCTTTTAGTTTAATTGAATAGGAGGATAATGGACAATTTAACAAATTTAATTTTAGAGAACGCAAATTTGATTTATAAGATTTGTGGTTTTTTTCCTTATGGTAACAAGGAGGATTTATTTCAGGTTGGTTGTATAGGTCTTATTAATGCTTATAAAAAGTATGACGATAGTTTTAATACTAAGTTTACGACTTATGCTTATCCTTATATTTTTGGCGAGATTAATAGTTATGTTAAAAAGGATAGAGGTATTAAGGTAGGTCGTGATATTACCCGTTTGAATTCAATGATTGAGAAGTCTTGTGTATTATTGACTCAAAAGTTGATGCGTGAGCCTAGTATTAGTGAGATTGCATCTTATTTGGAGATTGACGAGTGTCTTGTTGCGGATGCTTTGATTTCTAGATATCCGATTAAGAGTTTTGATAGCGCTATTAATGATGAGGGTAGGGATGTTACTTTGTTGGATGTTATTCCTGATGTAACTAAAGTGGATATGAATACTCTTGTGGCGTTAAGGGAGGAACTTTTGAAGTTGAGTCCTGAGGAGAAGGAAATTATAAATACTAGATATATGCAGGATTTAACGCAGAGTGAGGTTGCTTCAATGCTTGGTATTAGTCAGGTTCAAGTGTCAAGAAAGGAACAGAAGGTTTTGGGAAAATTGCGGAATGGTTTGATGTGTTGATGAGGGATTTTTATAATCTCTTTTTTTATGAGTTTTTGTATGTTTTGATAATTATCGAGTAATTGGTTATGTATTAAAATTTTATTTTAAATATTTATTTAATAAAACTTTTAAAAATCTTTCTTAAAAAAACTGTTAAAAATTAACAGTTTATTAGATAAAATTTTAATTAATGCTTTAAGTTTTTAATTTCTGTAATGGTTAAGCCTGTACATTCTGATATATCGTTAATGGACATACCTTTTTTGAGTAAATTTTTAGCTATTTCTTCTTGTTTTGCTTTTTCACCTTCTTGTTTTTTTTCTTCTAAGGCTACTTGGAAGGCGTATTTTTCAATTTCTTCTTTTTCGTAGGCACTTATTATTTCACTATCACCACTTAAACTTTCAAGACTTTTAACTACTTTTTTCATAATCTCATTTTCTCCCGCTATCTTTTTTAATTTATTTACTTCATCAGTCATAAATAATTCTAAGTATCTTTGTTCCTCTTCTGTTAATTCATTATAACATGTTCTTTTTAAATTATTCAAGCAAATATGAAATTTTTTAAATTCATTGGTTTCTATTTCATATTTTCCGCTTGATACATCGACTAGATTAACTTCGGTAATGATTAAGTCATTATTAAAGATATTATAGTTTTCAATACATATTTGATAGTGGATATAACCATGATCATATTTATCATTTACTTTATAGGAGTT
>CANRPB010000012.1 GCA_947632415.1 uncultured Bacilli bacterium | reverse complement strand
AAAAATCAACCCAAACGGATTGATTATATAATATTAAGTTCAAACTATAAAAGTTCGAACAGATTCGTCACTGGAGCGAGTGATGGGAATCGGACCCACGTTATCAGCTTGGAAGGCTGAAGTTCTACCATTGAACTACACTCGCATTATCTCTTTAAGACATTTAAAATTTTACTATCTTTTTATATACTTGTCAATAAATAATAATTATTTTTTAAAAAAATTTTTTTGACATATTATGACAGTTTGATAAATTACATAAATTATTTAAATAATGTTTAAAAAAATACTGATATGTGATATACTTTGATTGTTGGAAAATAATATCGTAGGTGAAATATGGATAAAGAAGTCTTTAAGGATATAAATTATGGAATGTATATTGTGAGTGCGAAAGATGAAAATAAGGTAGGGTGTGTTATTAATACATTAACACAAATAACAAGTGAAAATCCTACAATTTCTATTAGTGTCAATAAGGATAATTATACAAATCAAATTATTAATAATACAAAAAAATTTATTGTTTCAATATTATCAGAACAAATTGATCCTAATATAATTTCAAAGTTTGGTTTTCAATCATCAAGAAATGTAGATAAATTTAAAGATATTGATTATGAAATAGTTGATGATATTCCTGTTTTATTAAAAGATGTATGTGGCTATATGGTTTGCGATGTTATTGAAGAGGTTGATGTAGGTACTCATACGTTGTTTATCGCAAAAGTAAGTAAAGCAAAAAAGGTATCTAATCTTGCTCCTATGACATATAAATATTATCATGAGGTAATAAAGGGTAAAGCCCCTAAAACGGCTCCTACTTATATTGAGGAGGTTAAAACAAATACTTGGGTTTGTGATATATGCGGATATGTTCATGAAGGTCCAGTACCAGATGATTTTATTTGCCCTATTTGTGGAGTAGATGCTAGTCATTTTAAACAAAAAAAATAATATAATTTGATAGGATTAATTTCCTAATATGCCGGCTTGGCTTAGTTGGTAGAGCAACGCACTCGTAACGCGTAGGTCAAAGGTTCGAGTCCTTTAGTCGGCACCATTTGAAATTCTAAACATTATATGGAGTTATCTTCACATAATGTTTTTTAATAGGAGGAGTTATGAAGTTTATAAAAATATTAATTATTATATTAGGTGTTGTTTTATTAGTTTTGGGAGGCTTTGAATTATATCAGTATATAAGAATTAAGACTGCCAAAATTGAAGTGAGTTTAGTAGAAGATATGACTTTGGAATTTAATGATACTAAAAAGGTAAGTGATTATATAACGAGTATTAATGGAAAGATTATAGATGATTATATAATTGATTCTACGACATTAGGTGATAAACAAGTAACTTTTAAGTTTATAAATGATGAAAATATTAAACTAAAATATACTTATAATATTAAAGTGGTTGATACGGTTAAGCCTCTTATTTGGTTAGGTAATAGTTATAGTATTCCTAAAGATTCTACAGTTGATTTAAAAAGAACTATTTTATGTGGTGATAATTACGATAGTAATCCTAATTGTTTTATAGAAGGCGAATATGATGCTAAGACGGTTGGTAATTATGATCTTGTTTTTAAGGCTATTGATAATAGTGGTAATATGAGTGAACAACCATTTACTTTGAATGTTTATGAGCCTGTACCATCAGAAAAAAAGGAGGAAAGTTTTACTAATTTTTCGGATGTTGTAAAAAATTATAAAGGTAATAATACTAAAATAGGCATAGATGTATCTAAGTGGCAAGGTAATATTGATTTTGCAAAGATAAAAGATGCAGGTGTGGAATTTATTATTATTAAGGTTGGTAGTACTGATAAGGAAACGGGTAATTATGTTATGGATAAAAACTTTGAATATAATATTAGTGAGGCTAATAAGTATGGAATAAAAACAGGTCTTTATTTTTATTCGTATGCAAGTACAAGTGATCAGGCTAAGAGGGATGCTGAATGGGTAATTGAACAGGCTAAGAAATATAATGTTTTTTTACCAATTGCTTTTGATTGGGAAGAATGGAGTCATTTTAATGATTATCACTTAAGTTTTTTTGGGCTTAATAATATGGCTGATGAATTTATTAAGATAGTTGAAAGTGCAGGTTATGATGCTATTTTATATAGTAGTAAGTCTTATTTGGAGCATATTTGGGATTATTTAGATAATGATGTTTGGTTAGCGCATTATACAAGTGTGACTGATTATGCTGGTAAATACAAATTATGGCAGATATGTAGTGATGGAGTGGTTGATGGTATAGATACATATGTTGATATAGATATTTTATATGAATAAAGAATGGATAAAAATATATTAATTTGAAAAGTTTGCTGAATAATATTTCAGCTTTTTTTGTATTAAAAATAATTATATGGTGTTTTTTTTAAATATCTTAATTATGAATTTGGAATTTTTTTTAGGTAATTTATAATATATAAGAAAGGAGTATGAAATGTTTTTTAGAAAAAAGAATTATGAAGATGTCATATATGAATGGTTAAATGAGAAACAAAAAAGTATCAAGGAGTCTACATATATAAAATATTTGTATATTGTGGAGACTCATATTATACCTTTTTTGGGTAAATATGATTTTAGGAAGATAAAACAAAAAAATGTTTTAGCATTTTTTAATCAAGAACAATTAGAAACATTATCGGATTCTATGAAGAATACCATTTTAATTATTATTAATTCAACTATTAGTTATGGTATTAGTATAGGGTATAGAAGGTCTTTTGATTATTTAGATATGAAGTTTAAAAAGAAGAAGAATGATATAACTTATTTTACGATTAAAGAACAGGAGACGATTGAAAAATATCTTCAGGATAATATGAATATTAAGAATCTTGCTATATTGGTTGCTTTGTATACTGGTGTTAGGATTGGTGAGTTGTGTGCTTTGAAGGGTACAGATATTGATTTTGTTAATAATACTGTGAGTATTAATAAGACGGTGCAGAGGGTTAAGGATACTGATGGAACGAATCGAACTAAACTTATTGTGGGTATTCCTAAAACGCAAAATTCGCTTAGGGTTATACCGGTCCAACCGTTTATTATTAAGTTGTTAAAAAGTTATGTTAGTAATCAAGAAAATTATATTTTTACTGGTAATGATAAACCAAAGGATCCAAGAACGTTGGAGAAGTATTTTGAAAATCTTTTAAAGAAATTGGATATAAAATTAATTAATTTTCATGCCTTAAGGCATACTTTTGCGACTAGGTTAAGGGAACAAAAGGTGGATATTAAGGTTATAAGTAAATTATTGGGTCATTCGGATTGGAAAATAACTCAAGAAATATATGTGCATGCTACGTTTGATAATATTAAGAAGTCTGTTAATGAATTTAAAGGTTTGTGTTCTAGGAAAAATTTTAAATGATAGTTTTTTTATGTTTTGGAATATAAATTGAATTTTTACTCATAATAATTGTAGGAGGAATTTTATGAGTGAAAATATTAATGCTTTAGATGAGATTTGTAAGGGTGCTTGTATGGGTATGGATGCGATACATTTTATATTGGATAAGGTTCATGATGAGGATTTGAAGGAGTATCTACAAAAGGATTATCAAAAGTATGAAAAGATTAAACAGGATATTGAAGAGATATATCCTAAGTATAATGATGATAAGCCTCATGAGACAAGTGCGGTTAATAAGGCTATGACATGGTATGGAATTGAGATGAAGACACTTACTGATGATTCTACTAGTAAAATTGCAGAATTGTTATTACAAGGTGTTAATATGGGGATTATTGAGGGTAGAAGGATATTAAATAAAAAACAAATTGATAATAAGGTTAGTGAGATTGTTTCAAGTTATGTTTCTATGCAAGAGATGAGTATGGAGGTTTTTAAAAAATATTTATAACTTGTAGCAAAACTATTTAACTCTATTTTTTGATGTGCTATAATTAAAAAGAGCCTATCAGTTCTCGAACTGGTAGTTTTTTATGTTTGGAGGTAGTTTATGACTAAGTATGTATTTGTAACAGGTGGGGTTGTATCAGGACTTGGAAAGGGAATTACGGCTTCGTCACTTGCACTTTTGTTAAAATCAAGAGGATATAAGGTGTTTATGCAAAAGTTTGATCCTTATATTAATGTGGATCCAGGAACGATGAATCCAATTCAGCACGGTGAGGTTTTTGTTACTTATGATGGTTGTGAGACGGACTTGGATTTGGGTCATTATGAGAGGTTTATTGATGAAGAGCTTAATTATACATCGAATATTACTAGTGGTAAGATATATTCATCAGTCATTGAAAAGGAAAGACGTGGTGATTATTTAGGGGCGACTGTTCAAATGGTGCCACATGTAACTAATGAGATTAAAAATAAGGTGTATGAAGCGGGTAATGTGACGGGTGCTGATATTGTTATTACGGAAATTGGTGGAACGGTTGGTGATATTGAGTCACAGTCAATGATTGAGGCTTTAAGACAGATTCAGTATGAGAAGGGAAGCGAGAATACTTTTTTTGTACATTGTACTTTGATTCCTTATATTTATGGGTCTAATGAGTTGAAGACTAAGCCTACACAAAATAGTGTTAGGGATTTAAGGAATATGGGAATTAGACCGGATGCTTTGGTTTGTCGTGCGCCTTTTGAAACGAGTGAGGCTATTAAGAAAAAGTTATCGTTATTTTGTTCGGTGCCGGTTGGTAATGTAATTGATTCGGTTGATGTTAAAAATATATATGAGATACCAATTAATTATTATAATCAAAAGTTTGATGAAATTGTTTTAAAACAATTTAATTTACCTATTAATAAGGCTGATTTGGATTATTGGAGGAAGTTAATTAAGACGGTTGATAATTTAAAGGGTGAAGTTGAAATAGCGCTTGTGGGTAAATATGTTGAGTTACATGATGCTTATATTTCAGTGGCTGAGTCTTTAAAGCATGCTGGTTATAAGTATAATACGAGTGTTAAGATTAATTGGATTGATTCGGAACAACTTGAAAAAGATGATGTTAACTTAAAGGATGTTTTTAAAAATTCTAAGGGAATACTTGTGCCTGGTGGTTTTGGTACACGTGGTATTAAGGGTAAAATTAAGGCTATTAATTATGCTAGAGTAAATAAAGTTCCTTTTTTAGGGATTTGTTTGGGGATGCAGTTGGCGGTAATTGAGTTTGCGCAGAATGTTTTAAAGCTTGAAGATGCTTCATCAACGGAGTTTGATTCGATGTGTAAAAATCCGGTTATTGATCTTATGGCTGATCAGAAGTCTGTTAGTAATATGGGGGGAACGTTACGTTTAGGTAATTATGAGTGTACGTTGGTTCCTAATACTTTAGCGCATAAGGTTTATAATAGTGATAAAATAGTGGAACGTCATAGACATCGTTATGAGTTTAATAACAAATATAAAGAAGAGTTGGAGAAAAAGGGACTTATTATTTCAGGTATAAATGAGGCTAATAATTTGGTGGAGATTGTTGAGCTTAAGGATCATCCATATTTTATTGCGGGACAATTTCATCCTGAGTTTAAGAGTAGGCCAACTAGACCTCATCCGCTTTTTGATGCTTTTGTTAAGGCTAGTATAAAATAGTTATTTAAAATATTGTTTTAAGTGATTTTTAATTAGGTATTATAGAATTTTTATGAAAAATAATAGTGATGGGCTATTTGGGAATTGATTATTTCTGGATAAGCCTTTTTTTATTGTAAATAAAATTGATAAAAAAAAGCATACTAAAATTGAAGATTAATTTTAGTGAGGTGAAAATGAAAAAATATTTTTGTTTGTTAATAATTCTTTTAGTTTCGTCTTTAAATTTTAATTTAATATTAAAACCTTTAAAATTAGTGACTGGTGGGACTCAGGGTTTGGCTCTTGTTATAAATAATATAACTGGTTTAAGTCCTTCTTTAGTTATATTATTAATAAATGTTGTGATGCTTGTGTTAAGTTATATTTTTTTGTCTAAGGAGACAACGTGTGGTACGATTGTGTCTACTTTTATTTATCCATTGTTTATAAGATTAACGGGTAATATGGCGGTGATAGGAAATTCAAAAAATATTTTGGTTTTTGTTATTATTAGTGGAATTGTTTGTGGGATAACTTGTGGTTATATATATAAGTTGGGGTTTTCTTCTGGTGGTGTTAGTATTTTACCTATATTGTTGAATAAGTATTTTAAGTTTAAAGTATCTTTTTTTAATTTTTTTATTAATGCTTTAATAATTGTTTTAAGTTATGTGCAATTTGGTGTTGTTAAATGCATATATTCGTTATTAGTGATAATAATTAATAGTTATATTATTAATAAAATTTTGATGTCAGATAATACTATTGTATAAATTATTAAAATTTGTTATTATTATGTGGGAGGATGTATGAGTGATAAGTTAGTAAAGAGTTTTATAGGTTTGTTTGGTGGTTTAACGACGACGGTTTTGGGAAAGCAAATATTGGTGTTTATTATTTCGTTGATGCCAATACTTGAATTAAGAGGTGGTCTTTTGGCTGCTAGTCTTTTGGGCCTTGATCCGGTATCTAGTTATGTTATATCGATAATTGGTAATATTATTCCTGTTCCGTTTATCCTTTGGTTTACTTCGTCAATATTGAATTGGATGAAGAAAAGGAAGAGTTTAAGTAAAATAGCTAAGTGGTTGGATAAGAAGGTTTTGAAAAATAGAGCAAAGATAGAAAAATATGGGTTTTGGGGACTTGTTTTGTTTGTTGGAATTCCTCTTCCTGGTACTGGTGCTTGGACGGGATGTTTGGTTGCTTCTGTGATTGATTTGGATAAGAAAAAGTCTTTCTTGGCGGCAACGATTGGTATTATAATGGCAAGTATTATAATGATGATTATATCGTTTGGATTGTTAAGGGGAATAACTGGTTAATTTGGGTGAAAATTTCATTTAATTTTTATCCTTTTTTTCTTGACAGAATATATGTTTTAATATACAATCAACTATTGTGAAAGGGGAATAATATGTTACAATTAAAAAAGATAAAAAAGAGTTATAAAACTGGTGATTTTGTTCAACATGCTTTGAAGGGTGTTGATTTGGAGTTTAGAAAAAATGAGTTTGTTGCGATATTGGGTCCAAGTGGAAGTGGAAAGACTACTTTGCTTAATATAATAGGTGGTTTGGATAAGTATGATAGTGGCGATTTAATTATTAATGATGTTTCTACTAAAAAGTTTAAGTCTGCTGATTGGGATAGTTATCGTAATAATTGTATTGGTTTTATATTTCAAAGTTATAATTTAATAAGTCATATTACTGTTTTAGAGAATGTGGAAATGGGTATGACTTTGAGTGGAATAAGCGCTAAGAAGAGGCATAAAAAGGCTTTGCAGTTACTTAAAAAGGTTGGTTTGAAGGAGCATGCTCATAAGAAACCTAATCAATTATCTGGTGGACAGATGCAGAGGGTTGCGATTGCGAGGGCTCTTGCTAATGATCCGGAGATAATTTTGGCCGATGAACCAACTGGGGCTTTGGATTCTAAAACTAGTGTTCAAATTATGGAGTTAATTGAAGATATAGCCAAAGATAAGTTGGTTATTATGGTTACACATAATCCCGAACTTGCACAGAAGTATGCTAATAGAGTGGTTGAATTTAAAGATGGAGAGTTGTTAAGTGATAGCAATCCTTTAAATAATGAGGAGAAGAATACTGATGTTTATAATATTAAGAAAACGTCGATGAATTATTTAACGGCTTTGAAGTTGTCTTTTAATAATATTAAGACTAAAAAGGGTAGGACTTTGCTTACTGCTTTTGCGTCAAGTATAGGTAT
The DNA here is from genome assembly GCA_947632415.1 of uncultured Bacilli bacterium. Lineage (GTDB taxonomy): Bacteria > Bacillota_I > Bacilli_A > RF39 > UBA660 > UBA3631. The sequence continues at coordinate 12,570 of CANRPB010000012.1, read as the reverse complement.
TATTGGTATTGCTTTGATTTTGTCTTTATCTAATGGTTTTAAAATTCAAATTGATGAATTTGAGAAAGATACCTTGTCGCAGGCTCCTATTATAATTTCTGAGCAGTCAATGGATTTTAATGGTGTGGAAGAGTTAACTAAGGAGGATGATTTGGAGGAATATCCTGATAGTAGGGAGATTCATCCTTTGAAGACGGTTGAAAATATTTTGCACACTAACAAAATTACTGATGATTATATTGATTTGATTGAGGGTATTGATGATGCTTTGATCGGTGGTATTAATTATCAGCGCTTGACACATTTGAATTTATTAACTAAGATTGATGGAAAAGTAAAATTATTGGATACTACTAATTTACTTATGCCACTTCCAAGGAAGCTTGATGGTGGTGTTGCTAATGTCATTTCTGATAATTTTGATGTTATCGAGGGTAATTTGACAGGTAATAAGGAAGATTTAATTTTGCTTGTCGATTCTAAAAATCGTGTTTCAGAAAGTCTTTTGAAGATGCTTGGTTTTGATGATGAAACAATTAATTTTTCAGATATTATTGGTAAAGAGTTTAAAGTAATTTTGAATGATGATTATTACAAGAAGGTTGAGAATTCTTATACTGTTCATACTGATTTGGAGAAGTTATACAAAAGTGATAATGCGATTACTTTGAGAATTAGTGCTATTATGAGAGGTAAAGAAGAAAGTGATTTTGCTAAGATGTCATCAACTGGTTTAATGTATAATGATTCACTTATGGATTATGTTATAGAAAAAAATAGCGAGTCTTCGATTGTAAAGGCTCAGAAAAATAGTGATTATAATATTTTGACTACTGAGAAGTTTGATATGGATACAAAGGAAGGAAAACAGGCTTATGATTCGATGTTGTCGTATCTTGGAGCATTATCTTCTCCATTTATGATACAAATATATCCTAGTGATTTTGATTCTAAGGATTCGATTATTTCGGTATTGGATGGTTATAATGAGGATAAGGCTGATGAGGATAAGATTTTATATATTGATCAGGCAGAGTTGATTACAACGATGTCTGGAAGTATTATGGATGCTATTACGATTGTTCTTATTGCTTTTTCTGGTATATCTTTAGTTGTATCGTCAATAATGATTGGAATAATTACTTATATTTCTGTTCTTGAGAGGACTAAGGAAATTGGAATTTTAAGGGCGTTAGGTGCTAGAAAGAAGGATATAAGTCGTGTTTTCAATGCTGAAACTTTTATAATTGGTTTTGCATCGGGAGCGATTGGTCTTATTATTGCTAGATTGTTGATATTCCCAATTAATGTTATTATTGAAAATTTGACTGATTTAGCTGGTGTTGCTAAGTTGAATCCTATTCATGGTGTAATTTTACTTGTTATAAGTATTTTGTTGACAGTAATTGGTGGATTTATTCCTGCTAAGATAGCTGCTAAGAAGGATCCAGTTGAGGCTTTACGAAGTGAATAAGGTAAATTATCAGTTAAAACTTGATGGTATATTGGAAAGTATAAAGGGAACGAAACCTAAGTTGTTGTTGCATGTTTGTTGTGCGCCATGTTCAAGTTATGTGCTTTCTTATTTGCGCGATTATTTCGATATAACTGTCCTTTATTATAATCCTAATATTTCTCCATATGAGGAGTATGAGAAAAGGTTAAATGAAGAGAAGAGGTTGATTCGTGAACTTGGTGGTATTAAAATCAAAGAGTGTGATTATGATGCTTCAGAGTTTATGAGAATATCTAAGGGCTTAGAGGATTTAGAAGAGGGAGGTTTTCGTTGTTTAAAGTGTTATTATTTAAGGTTGGAGAAAACGGCTTCTTTGGCTTTATTGGATAATTTTGATTATTTTACGACGACTCTTTCGATTAGCCCTTTGAAGGATGCTCAAAAATTGAATGAGATTGGTGAGTATTTGGAGAAGAAGTATAAAGTTAAATATTTATATTCTGATTTTAAGAAAAGGGATGGTTATAAAAAAAGTATTATTTTGTCAAAGAAGTATAATTTATATAGACAAAATTATTGTGGATGCATATATTCAAAACCAAAAATCATGGAGTAATTCTATGATTTTTTTGAATTTTTGGTGAATTTTTTGTCGAAAATTTAATTTTTGCCTGGTTTGTGCTATAATGTTGGTAGGGGAGATGAGATGATGGGAAAAGCTATGACAGGATATGCTTCTGTTGATAAACCATGGAGGAAGTATTATCCTAATGCTGATATGTCAGAGGAAGAAATAAATAGGGGTATAGAAAAGTCGATGTTTCAGATGTTGGATGAGTCAACTAAGGATATCGAGGATAATGTGACTATCGAATATTATGGTTCGGTTATAACTAATAGAGAATTTAAAAAGAGGATATTGGAGTGTGCCAAAAGTTTTGCTGTTTTAGGTGTAAAGAAGGGTGATATCGTGCCTTTGATATTGCCTAATCAGCCGGAGAGTAGAATTTCAATTTATGCGTTGAATGTTTTAGGGGCGATTGCTTATCCAATTCAACCTAGTTTGGCTGTTAAACAGTTAGATAGGATAATTGGTGAGAATGATGTTAAAAATTTAGCTATTTTTAGGGGCTTTTATGATCAGTATAAGGGTGTATTATCGGGACTTGATAATGTTATATATACAACTGGTAAGGAGTCTTTACCTAGTGTGGTTCAAAAGTTAGATTATGTGACACATAAGAATCCTAGTGGTGTTTTACCATATAATAGTTTTATATTAGAAAAGAAGTCTTTTGTTGGTCCTATTTCACCGGTTTATGAGAAGGGTAAAGCTGCTTGTATTATTGGAACTAGTGGAACGACTGGTATACCTAAGGGTGTTTGTTTATCTAATGAGAATATAAATGCTATGGCGTTGCAGCACATGAAGGGTGATATGGGTCTTGAGCGTAATGATACATTACTTAATATTTTGATTGATTCAATTGGATATGGATTGGGTACAATGCATTATTCTGGTTGTTGTGGTCTTAGAAGTATTTTGGTGCCTGAGTTGGTTACTAATGTTGCGCCTTTGTTTTTGAAATATCATCCAAATCATTTTACTGGTGGACCAATTCATTCTGAGGAGCTTGAGAAGTTTTTGGAGGATCCTAAGAATCAGGGTGTGGTTGATGAATTAAGGAATATTTTATATACTGAGGTTAAGAATTGGGTATCTGGTGGAGCACCTTTAAAGAAGATTACTGAGGATTATTTGAATCATGATCAAATTTTGGTAAGACAAGGCTTAGGTTGTACAGAAAATGGTGGTGCGGCTACGTTTGCTAAAAAGGGTACTTATAAGAGTGGTAGTGTTGGTATTCCTTTGATGTTGGAGAATATGGGTATTTTTTTGAAGGATACTGATACTGAGTGTAAGTATTATGAAGAGGGCGAGATATGTATAACTGGTCCAACTGTTATGTTAGGATATTTGAATAATGTAGAGGAGACTAATAAGGTTATCAAGGTACATAAGGATGGCAAGAGATGGATTCATACTGGTGATAAGGGTTATATGGATGAGGATGGCAATGTCTTTATTGTTGGAAGATATAAGCAGATGATTCATAGAATGGGCTTTAATATTCATCCTAATGTGATTGCTAATGAGCTTAGTGCTTCAAAAATTGATGGGGTACTTGATTATGCTGTAGTGGCTGTTCCTCATCATTATGAACAAAATGTTCCAGTGGCGTTTTTGTCTATTGATTCATCGGCTGATGTTGAAAGGATAAGGAAGGAGTTACTTGATTTTGCTATAGAGAATTTGGATAAGAATGATATTCCTTATGATATTGTGTTTGTTCGTGGCGCACTTCCTAGAAATTTAGGTGGTAAGATAGATGATAGTAAGTTGCTGGAGTTGGCTAATTTAAGTTATACGGCTTCTAATGATCAGCCTAGGTATCAAGTTGTTGAATTGGGCAAGAAAAAGGTTAAAAAAATGTAGTGAAGATATTAATAATATCTTCTTTTTTTGATATCTTTGTTTAAGATGTAAACTTTTATGTAAAGTTTGTCAATTTGTTTATTTTTTGACATTATTTTTTTTAATATGGTGGTAAAATAATAAATGATAGGAGGAGATATTTATGAATAATTGTAAAAGTTTAGTATCTCCTTTTTGTGTTGATAAGGATAAATTTAATTTTGATTTTATTATGAGTTTGGGTGATATTGATTATTTAAAAATAGTTGGTGATTATACTTTAACTAAGAGGGATTATGATAATCTTGTTGTTTATAGTAATGTGAGTGTTTTGGATGTTTATGATATTGATAATTTTGATTTTGGAAATGAAATAAGATTAAATGTTGAAAAAAAGGTTTGTTTTAATTCGAAAAGATATCAAAGGTTGAATGTTGATAAGGTTTGGGGTTTTAAGAAAAGTAATTTAACTATTAGTCTTCCTTTCAATATTTATTTTTCTAATGATTGTTTGTATAGCGAATCTGATGATTTTGATAAGTTGTTAAAGTATGTTAATGATATTGAGATTCTTAATCTTAATTTTGAGTCTTTGGATGTAGTGGATGAGGCTATTTCAATTATTTTTAGGATAGAGAATAGGATTGGTAAAAAAATTAAGTTTATTAATTGTATTACTAAGAATAAAACGATTTATGATATTGAGAAATTGCGTTTTTTGGAAGATGATCGTGTTATTAAGATATGGTATGAGGATGGTATTACTGATTGTAGTATAGATGAGTTTATGTTAATGCGTAAAAATATTGATTTGATTCTTAGTGATGTGAATAGTAAATGTTTGAGTAATTTTGAAAAGGTTATTTATGTTTATGATATTGTAAAAAAGTTTAATTATAATAAGGCAAATGATGATTATAGTATGGATGGAAGACAGCTTCATAAGATTTTTAATACGGGTAATATGGTTTGTTCTGGTTTTGCTAGAATTATTACTGAGGTGTTAAATGAACTTGGAATACAGTCGGGAATATATAAGCTTGTTACTAAGGATAATGAGTTACATGCTAGAAGTTTAGTTCATATTATTGATCAAAAGTATGATATAAATGGTATATATTCAATGGAGCCTACTTGGGAAAGTGCGATTAATACTGATTATGCTTATAGTTTGTTTTTAACGCCAATAAATAAGTTAAAAAAGGCGTTCCCTAATGAAAAGTTTAGAGAGGATATTAGTGTTTTGTGTGGTATGAAAAAGATTGATGAAATTTCATTAAGGGATAGAATATCTTTGTATCAGTTTTTTAATAATAAGGATTTGGAGCAGGATTATATTGATAGTGTGATTAGTAGTTCTAATAAGTATGCTAATATAAATAATTTTGCTGAGGCATTAATTAGAGTTAGAATTGAGCAGGGTATATTTAATGAGAAGACAAATTATAATATTTCAAAGGTTATTAATTATAATAATAAATTAGTGGAATATTTTAATAGTAATATGGGTACTAATATTAATTTTTTTAATGATTGATATTGGAAGCTATGAATATATAGTTTTTAAATATAACTTTATAAAGAAAATAAATTTAATTAATTTATTTTTTTTCTTTTATATGATAAAATTATCTTGTGTTGGATTGGGGTGAATTATGGAGAAGTATGTTCCTGATATATATAAAAAAAGTATTTATTCAATTGATTATGATAAGTTAAAAGAAAGGGGTATTAAGTGTATTTTATTTGATTTGGATAATACAGTAGCGCCTTTATCGATGAAAAAACCCAATAGAAAGACAAAAAATCTTTTTTGTGATTTAAAGGATAAGGGATTTAAAATAATTATTTTTTCGAATAATGGGAAGTCAAGATTAAAGCCATTTAAGGATGAGTTAGAGGTTGATTGTGCTTTTAGATGTAGGAAGCCTATGAGAAAGAAGTATGATTTAATATTAAAGGAATATAAGTATGCTGTTAGTGAGGTTGCTATTGTAGGTGATAATATTATAACGGATATTTTAGGTGGTAATAAGGTTGGGATAACAACTATACTTGTGAATCAAATAAGTAAAAAGGAATTGATTGGTGCTAGAATATCTCGTTTTTTGGAGAAAATTGTTATAAGAAAGCTTAGTAGGCATGAATTGTTTATGAAGGGTAAATATTATGAGTAAGTGTAGGGGATGTGGTGTTTTATTACAAAATAGTAATAAATTGAATTTAGGATATGTTGTTGATTTGAATAGTAAGTATTGTGAAAGATGTTTTAGAATAAAAAATTATGGTGAATATAAAAGGGTTAATAAGGATAATCAAGAGTTTGTTGATATTTTAAAGGATGTTGGTCGGACTAATGATTTGGTGTTATTGGTTGTTGATGTTTTTAATATAGATAATAATCTAAGTTTTGTTAATAAATATTTGACGAATGATATTTTGCTTGTACTCACGAAGAGGGATTTGTTACCAAGGGATATTAAGGATGAGAAGTTAATTGGTTTTTTTGATAGATTTCATTTGAATATTAAGGATAGTGTTATAATAAGTAGTAAGAAGAATTATAATTTTGATTTGTTGTATGAGTTAATTAATAAGTATAAAAGGTCTAATAATGTTTATGTGGTTGGTTTTACTAATGCTGGTAAAAGTACAATGATTAATAAGTTAATTTATGATTTTGGTATTAATAGTGATTTGGTAACTGTTAGTATAATTCCTAGTACAACTTTGGATAAATTAGAGATTAAGTTAAGTGATGATTTGACGTTAATTGATACACCTGGTGTTTTGTCAAGTGGTAGTATGTATGATAAATTGGATGGTTTGGGAATTAAGAGGGTTATTCCTAAGGTTCAGATAAAGCCTAAAAGTTATCAAGTTAAGGGTAAGCAGTATATAATGGTTGATAAAATATTAAAGCTTGATGTAAGTAATGTTAATATTGTTATGTTTTTTTCTAATGCTTTGGATATTAAAAGGTATTATAAGGATTTTGAGACTTCGCTTGAAAGACATGATTTAGATGTTGATAATTGTGATATTGTGATAAATGGTCTTGGTTTTATAAAAGTAATAGGAAAAGGAAAAATAGTTGTTTATACTTTGCAAAATGTTTTGGTTTATACAAGGGAATATTTGATATAGGAGTGATAATTATAATGGATAATTTGATAAAGGCACAAAAGAAGTTAGAAAATGAGAAAATAAGTTTGGAGTGTAAAAGGGAAAGTATATGGAAGACAATTGAGTCTATTAATATAAAAGAGTTGAAGGCAACTGAGTATAATAGATTAACTAAACAAAATGGTTTGTTGGATGGTTTTTTAATTTTTGTTTTGTTTGAGACAATTTTGGGAATGAAGCCGGATTTTTTTGTTTCGTCGATTTTGATTAGTGGTTTATTGTCGGCTAGTTATTTTACTGTGTATAATGTTCATAGAGTGATAAGAAAGAGAGCCTTAAAAAAACAGTATCATGATATTGATGAGTATGATTTTGAAAAGAGTTTTGATATAAGAAAAAAGTATATAGAGGAGTGTTTTATAATTGATAAGTTGACAGCGGAAATAAATGAGAGTTTAAAAAAGGTACAGGAAAAAATAGATAATGTTGAATATAATGAGGTATTAATGGAGCCAATACCTGAAAAAAAATTGGTAAAAAGATTGGAGAGGAAGTAGTATGATACAGAAACCAAAGGGAACATATGATGTTTTTGGAACTAAGGGGAGGAACTTTCTCTATATTAGAGATTTGATGCAGGCTTTAATGGAAAAATATAATTATCAATATTTTAGAACGCCATTGTTTGAAAATAGTGAACTTTTTCATAGAGGTGTTGGGGAGACCACTGATATTGTTTCTAAGGAAACATATGATTTTAAGGATAGAGGAGATAGGTCTATGACTCTAAGGCCAGAAGGAACGGCAGGGGTTGTTAGAAGTTTTATTGAAAATAAGATGTATGGTGAGCCATCTCAACCAATAAAGGGGTGGTATTACGGGCCAATGTATCGATATGAAAGGCCACAGTTTGGTAGATATCGTGAGTTTTATCAGTTTGGTGTTGAGGCATTTGGGGCGATTGATCCTATGATTGATGCTGAAGTGATAAGTATACCTGTTAATTTGTATAAGTTATTGGGTTTAAAGGGAATAAAGGTAAATATAAATACTTTGGGAGATATCGAGTCAAGAATGAGATATCGTGAGGCTTTATTAGAGTATTTTAGGCCACATCTAGATGATTTATGTGAGGATTGTAAAAGTAGATATCAAAAAAATCCTTTAAGAATTTTGGATTGTAAAGTTGATAGTGAATTAGATATTATGAAAAATGCTCCTAAAATTAGTGATTATTTGAATGAAACTAGTATTAATCATTTTAATAAAGTCAAAGAGTATCTTGACGCTATGGAGATACCGTATACAGTTAATGATAATCTTGTTAGGGGACTTGATTATTATACACATACTGTTTTTGAGGTTGAGGCCCAAGTAAAAGGTTTTGGTAGTCAAAATGTTTTATGTGGTGGAGGAAGATATGATTTGTTGGTTTCTAATCTTGGAGGTCCAAATGTTTGTGGTGTAGGTTTTGCTACTGGATTGGAGAGATTGTTAACGGCTTTGGAGTATGAGAATTTACTTCCGGTAACTGATACTTGTGTGGATACATATATTATTCCTATGGATGATAGGGCTAAGCCTATGTGTGTTAGTTTATTAAATAGATTGAGAATGAATGGTTTTTCTAGTGATATTGATCTAATTGGTAGAAGTTTAAAAAATAATTTTAAGCAGGCTGATAGATTAAATGCTAAATATATTATTATTGTAGGGGAAGATGAGTTTACAAGTAAAAGTATAACTGTTAAAAATAACCAAACTAAGGAAGAGTATAAGATAAGTATGGATGATATAATTGACTTTTTTGATGAAAAACTGGAGGAGGATGACTAATTGAGAACGTATATAAGGGATTTAAAAAATAAGTTAAATGAAAATGTAGTGATTGAGGGTTTTGTTGATGGTATAAGAAATCTCCAATATGTTCAATTTGTTATTATTCGTGATATTACAGGACGAGTACAAATAACGATTGAAAAGGAGGATGAAGCTAATAGGGAACTTGTTGAAATTGTAAATAATTTAATGGTGGATTCTACTGTTAAAGTTAGTGGTAAATTATTGGATAGTCCTAAGGTAAAATTAAGTGGTATGGAGATAATACCAAGTGAGATTGTTGTTACAAGTACTAGTGAAGAGTTACCATTTAATTATAAGGATTTGAATACTGTTAATTTGGATACAAGGCTTGACTATCGTTTTATAGATTTGAGAAATGAGAAAAATGCTTGTATATTTAAAGTTCAAAGTTGTTTGGTTAAGTATATGAGGGAGTTTTTATATAATAATAATTTTATGGAAATTCATACTCCAAAATTGATTGGTACTGCTTCTGAGTCGGGAAGTGAGGTTTTTGAGGTAAAGTATTTTGATAGGAAGGCTTATCTTGCTCAATCGCCTCAGTTTTATAAGCAAATGGCTATGTCTAGTGGTTTGGAAAGAATATTTGAAGTAGCACCGGCTTTTCGTGCTGAGAATTCTAATACTAATCGTCATGCGACGGAGTTTACATCATTTGATGTTGAATTAAGTTACATTGATGATTTTAAGCAGGTTATGAGTTTAGAGGCTGAATTACTTACGTATGCTTTAACGAAATTAAAAGAGGAAATGCAGGATGAAATTAAAAGTGTTTTTGGTATTGATATCATTGTTCCTACATTGCCATTTCCTGTTATGACATTGAGTGAAGTATATATGCATTTAGAGGAAGAGTATAACTATAAGGTACCACAGGATGAGAAAAATGATCTCACAACTGAGGCTGAAAAATTACTTGGAAAGTATGCTAAGGAAAAATTAGGTCATGAGTTTGTTTTTGTAACTGAATATCCTGCTCAAAAAAGGGCTTTTTATCATATGCGCGATGAGCATGGTATTTTACAGGGTTATGATTTGATTTGGCGAGGAGTGGAAATAACGACTGGTGCGCAAAGAGAGCATAGGTATGAAGAGATTGTTAAGAATGCTAAGGAAAAGGGCTTAGGTGAAGATGTTAAGTTTTATTTAGAGTTTTTTAAATATGGTTGTCCACCTCATGGAGGTTTTGCGATTGGAATTGATAGACTCACAATGTTATTATTAAATATACCAAGTATAAAGGAAACTGAGTTTTTATTTAGAGGACCAAATAGGATTAATCCATGAAAAAGAAGTGTTATTGCACAGTTTGTGATTATGAGTTTACGCATTTTATTAATAGTATGACTGACATGGAGGTTATAAAGTGTCCTAAATGTGGTAGGAGTTTAAAAATTCGTGAAGATCATGAAACAAGGTGTGAGAGAAATGTTGGCATAGTTTTTGAAAAGATTATTAGTTTTTATTATTATTACTATTTAATTTTTTCGAGTCTATGTCTAATTTCATATTATCTTAATTTAGTGAATTTGGTGGTTGTTTTTTCTTGTTTTATGTTGGTTCTTTATATAATTGAATTGTGTTTGGGTTTTTCTCGTAATATTTTTGGTTTACTTGGTGTTATTGTATCGGGTATAGTAGGATATGTGTTAACTAGTAGTGTTATTGGTATTTTGGTTGGTATATCATATATATTTTTTATATCGGGTGTTATTAAGGTAATATATAATTTAGTAATAAGGGGTTTGTTTAGGAAGTGGGGATAGTATGTCGAGAATAAGGGTGATGGATGAGCTTTTGGCTAATAAGATTGCGGCTGGTGAGGTTGTTGAAAAGTGCGCTAGTGTTGTAAAGGAGTTAGTTGAAAATAGTATTGATGCTAATGCGAGTGAAATTAAAGTGGATCTTATTGAAGCTGGTACTAAAGAGATTAAGGTGACTGATAATGGGATTGGTATGGATCATGATGATGCTATTTTGGCGTTTCAGAGGCATGCTACTAGTAAAATAAGGAATGAGGATGATCTTTTTCATATTGAAACGCTTGGTTTTAGGGGTGAGGCTTTAGCGTCTATTGCGAGTGTTAGTAATATTACGTTGAAGACTTGTAGTAATGAGGTTGGAACTACTGTTAATATTAGTGGTGGAAAGATAACTAGTGTTGAGGCTTCTGATTCTCGTACTGGAACAGTTATTTCTGTAAGGGATTTGTTTTATAATACGCCTGCTCGTTTGAAGCACTTGAAGAGTTTATATACTGAACTTGCTAATATAACTGATTATATTAATAAATTAGCGTTGTCAAGACCTGATATTAGATTTGTTTTAACTAATAATAAGAATATTATTTTAAATACTGATGGAAGCAATAATCTTTTAAAGACGATTAAGGATATATATGGTGTAGGTGTTGCTAAAAAGATGTTAAATGTTAGTGCTGAGAACAGGGATTATGTTATTAATGGGTATATTAGTTTACCTGAGGTTCATAAGTCTAATCGTAATGCGATGGTTACTTTGGTTAATGGGAGAATTGTTAGAAATATTGATATTAATCGTGTTATTAATGATAGTTATCATTCTTATAAACCGGATAATAGATATCCTGTTGTTGTGCTTAATATTGAGGTTGATCCAACTCTTGTTGATGTGAATATTCATCCTACTAAAATGGATATTAAGTTTTCTAAAATGGATGAATTGTGTGATTTAATAACTAATATGATTAAGGATAAAATTAGTGGACGTAATTTAATTCCTAAGGTAAGTAGTGTAGATAGGGAACAAGTGCCTTTAAATCGGGAACAGGTGTCTTTAGATTTGAATAGGGATGTTTTATTTGAAAGTAAAAGTGATAGTCCAGAATGGCTAGAGGATGAGCCGATGGTTGTTAATTCTTTTTTTGTAAATGAAGAGGAAGTGTATGATGCTAGTTCTGATTTTGTTAAGGAGCCTTTACCGGAGTTATATCCAGTTGGTCTTGTTCATGGAACGTATATTATTTGTCAAAATGAATTGGGGATGTATTTGATAGATGAGCATGCGGCTAAGGAGAGGATAAATTATGAGTCTTTTTTGGAGAAAATGGGGAATCCTACTCATGATGTAATTAGTTTATTGTTTCCAATTACTATTGAGTTGTCTAATAATGATTATATTATTTTGCGGGAGAATTTTGATATTTTGCGAGAGAATAATGTTGATATTGAGGAGTTTGGTATTAATTCGGTTATTATAAAGGCGCATCCGTCATGGATACCAAGGGGTTATGAGGAAGAGATTTTGAGAAGAATGATTGAGGCTGTAATAAATAAGCAGAAGGAGTTTTCGATTAAAAAGTTTAATGAGGCAACGGCTACTATGATGAGTTGTAAGATGGCGATTAAGGCTAATACTAATATTACTATTAAGGAAATGGAAAGTTTGATTAGTGATTTAAGGAAGTGTAAGAATCCGTATAATTGTCCTCATGGACGTCCTACGATTGTTTTTTATTCAACATATGAGTTGGAGAAATTATTTAAAAGAAGTGGTTTTTAATGGTTATAATTAGTTTTGTATAAAAAATATATAAATAGGTACTTGATTAAAAGTACTTTTTTTGATATATTATTAATGTAGAATTATAGCAAAGATAAAATTACTGCAA
>CANRPB010000011.1 GCA_947632415.1 uncultured Bacilli bacterium | reverse complement strand
AGCTTTGCAGTAATTTTATCTTTGCTATAATTCTACATTAATAATATATCAAAAAAAGTACTTTTAATCAAGTACCTATTTCTAAAAAAATAAAAATATACAATAGTTACCCATAATAAAACTGATATAAAAAATTTTCATATATCAGTTTTTATAACATAATATAAATTTATTCATTATTGATAAGAGCTCCATTAGCTTCCTCAATTGAATTATATCCTGTTTCACTACCAATTAAAATCTTATCCATACTGATACTAATTACTGTATTTGGATCAAACGATTTATTTGTAATTGGATTAATAATATTAGCCTCTATATACCCATCATCTATTAATTTTTTTAAGGTAATATTATAGGGACCATCCTCAGGAATAAGTAAAATATTATCCGCCTTCCACATATTAGCGCTACTTCTAATATTCTCTAATTGAGTTTGATATAAAGTTTGCTTAGATTCTTTTAAAGACTTATCCACAACTGCAACTACAATAACAGAAATAAGAGCCAATAAAGTAATAACACCTAACATTTCAATTAAAGTAAATCCATTCTTCTTCATTAAATATACCCCAAATAATATAAGCCAAAAACTGCAACAGCAATTATAATAACAAATATTACAATAATTAGAATTGTCTTGCTTTTACCCTTTTTCTTTTTAGCTGTATTTCCACCAAAAACTAATAAGTTTTTACCATTCATACCATCCATTATCGGAACATTTAAAGCATTTAAAATTGTCGTACTTATATCAGAAATATTACCCGATGACACCGAATATTTATCCCTTGGCAGGTCATTATCTATAATAATAAATGGAACTTTTTTAGAAAAATTAATATTTACTAATTCTTCTTTATGATTATATAAAACCTCATTAATTCCATAACAAGAAGTTACATACATAATTCCATTTACCCCAATTACTTGATTGTAAATTTGCTTTAAACATAGGTCAACATTGGACATAGACTTTTTAATATTTTCAGTAGTGATATTTGATCCAGTTGCCAAATTATAGTCAACAATAATTAAATCATAATAATTACTATTAATTGCCTCAATTAATTTACTAGTAGTAGCTTGATAAACACTATTTAAGTCATTATCATAATTCCCTGTATTAGGAATATCAATTCCAAGAACTTGCGTTGCTTGAGCATTATTACATCCATTAAAATAATAATTTATATAAGCAATATTATCTTTTGGCGCTATTAAAAGATGCTTTATACCTGAATTATTTAAACAACCATAAAAAGAAGTTTTAATAGGTTCATATGTAAAACAAGCAACACTAGTCTGATTTTGTAAAGGAAAAAGTGATGCAACTTTAATATTTATCCCTGTATTATTAGTATACATATATTTATTAGGTTGAACAAGCAAATCAGTATAAACACTACCTAAATCATTTTCATAATTAAATAAAAATACACCATCAGTATTTTTGATTAATCCATCAGTAGACACTATAAAAGGAACAATATTCTCCTCTAAATTATTACGCTTATAATTACTAGTTACTGCTTCATTATAATTGATCCAATGTTCTCCAACACCACCTACAGTAACCTTATACAATTCCTTAGTAATTGTAATACCCGAAGAATCCTTTAAATGTCTAATTCCAGCAATAATACTTAACTTAACATTAGGATACAAATTCAAAATTCTATGAATCATAGGCGTATATTTTGAAAAAGACTTATTCAAAGAATTATTATTGGCGCCAAGATATAGATGTATACAAATACTTTTAACACCAATACTATTACAATATTCAATCATTTTTCTTAAATGAACAATTGAATCCTCACCATATCTATCACCAATTAAAGTAATAATATGGAATGTCGAATTATTAGTCTTTACATGTTCAATAACACTCTTTAAAGCATCATTTTCCAAAAACAAATTATTTTCAATTTTAGAATTGATAATTTCAATTGATTGCTTAACAATACTTCCAGCACCAATATTCAAATAACCAATTTCTTTAGTAGCAGATGCATTTTCAGATAATCCCACGCCCCGACCACTTGAATTTAAAGTACAAAACAAATAACGATTAGTAAACTCATCTAAAGTTGGCATAACATCACTATTATAAACATTATATGACTTGGCTTCCTCAATGCCCATACCATCTAATAAACAAACAACAAAAGGTTTTTTACTCATATAGACCTCCTTATCATATATAAATAATTATATAACTTATTAGTTTAAAAGTCAAAAAAATGTTATACAATATGTCCTAAAAATACATTTCTAAATAAAAATTATAAAAAAAAAAGATTGTCTCCTGTAAATTTCAGGTTACAATCCTCTAATTATGAACTAAATTTCACATTATATATATCTAGTCTAGCAAATTTTCTTCTAACACATCAAGTGGTTCCGATTTAATTAATGGAACCTCAAGAGAATAATTAACATTTTTATACTCTCTAGCCCCTGTTCCAGCTGGAATAAGTTTACCAATAATAACATTCTCCTTCAAACCATTTAGATGATCAACTCTTCCATGAATAGCAGCATCAGTTAAAATTCTTGTTGTCTCTTGGAATGAGGCAGCTGACAAGAATGAATCCGTTTCAAGCGACGCCTTCGTTATACCTAAAAGAACTGGTCTACCAGTTGCTGGACGCTTTCCTTCAATAATTAATTCCTTATTTACCTCTGAAAAATGATTAATATTAACTAACGTTCCAGGCAAGAATAATGTATCACCACTATTAATGATTTTTATCTTAGAAATCATTCGTTTAGCCATGACTTCAACGTGTTTATCACTTATATCAACACCTTGACTACGATATACTTTTTGAATTTCAAGTAAAATATATTGTTGAACAGTAATTGGGTCTGTTACAACTAACAATTCCTTTGGAGAAATTGCACCATGAGTTAGTCTTTGACCTGCCTTAATTTCTTGATTTAATTCAACAGCCAATTTAGCACTATAATTAGTTACATGTTCTCTCGTTTCTGCGTCATTTGTAATACTAATAACATACTTACCGCCATCTTCTTCTATTTTAGTTACCTTACCAGTAATTTCCGCAATATTGGCTTTTCCTTTTGGATTACGTGCCTCAAACAACTCTTGAACACGTGGAAGACCTTGAGTAATGTCATCCCCAGCAACACCACCAGAGTTAATTGTACGCATTGTTAACTGTGTACCTGGTTCTCCAATTGATTGAGCAGCCATAATTCCTACTGCCTCTCCTATTTCAACCACCGAACCTGTAGCTAAATTACGACCATAACACTTTTTACATACACCATGCTCCGTCTTACAAGTTAACACACTTCTAATAGAAACCTTTTTAATACCAGCCTCAATTATCTTATCAGCAATATTCTCTGTAATATAAGTATTCCTATCATACATTACTTCTTTTGTCTCAGGATTAATTATCTTCTTATTAGTATATCTACCAACAATACGATCACGCAATGACTCAATTTGCGTATTATCCTTCTCATTTATAAATGCCTCAACCAATACACCTTGTTCAGTACCACAATCATCTTCCTTAACGATAATATCATGCGCAACATCAACAAGTCTTCTCGTCAAATAACCAGCATCAGCAGTTTTTAAGGCTGTATCAACAGCTCCCTTTCTAGCACCATGAGTAGCCAAGAAGAACTCTGACACATTCGCACCCTCAGAAAACGAAGAAGTAATTGGTATCTCAACTGCTTCACCAGTTGGTTTCATCATCAAACCACGCATACCTGACATCTGATTTAAGTTAGAAAGATTACCACGAGCTCCAGAATCAATCATAATTGAGATTGGATTTTCCTTATCATTCTTAATAATTTCAGACAACTCGTTAGCAATCTTGTTCTTAGCATCATTCCAAGTTGCCACAACCTTATCATATCTTTCTTTATCAGTTATCAAACCACGCTTAAACTGCTTATTAATCTGATTAACAGTATCGCCAGCTTCCTTTAAAACATTCTCCTTCGTCTTAGACTCAACAATATCCCCAATACCAATAGAAATACCCGACAAAGTTGAATATTTAAAACCAAGGTCCTTCATTTTATCAAGCATTACCGATGTTTCAGTTGTTTGATAACGCTTATATATTTGCGCTACTAATTTTGTCAATACCTTTTTAGCAAATGGTTTTACAAGTGGCATTTCACTAATAGCCTTCTTAATATCTAGACCTTGATCCAAGAAATACTTACTTGGAGTCACCTTTTCAATATTTTCCTCTGATCCATCATTTATATATTGGAAAGTATCTGGAAAAATTTCATTAAATATTATCTTACCAGGAGTAGTTACAAGAAATTTTCCTTTATAAGTATCCGGAAAAACTTTATGCTTAAATGAAGAAACAGGAATAGCTATACGAGTATGAAGAGTTATCTCCCTTCTTTCATAGGCCATTAAAGCTTCATTATCATTTTTAAATGTTCTTCCCTCTCCATCAAGACCAGCCTTTTCAATCGTGATATAATAATTTCCTAAAATCATATCTTGTCCAGGAGCAACAATTGGTTGTCCATCAGAAGGCTTCAAAATGTTATTAGCACCAAGCATCAAAATTCTTGCTTCGGCTTGTGCTTCTTCACTAATTGGTACGTGAACAGCCATTTGGTCACCATCAAAGTCAGCGTTAAATGCTGCACAAACAAGTGGATGTAATCTAATTGCCTTACCAGCAATTAATTTTGGTTCAAAAGCTTGAATACCAAGTCTATGCAATGTTGGAGCACGGTTTAACATAACAGGATGTTCCTTAATTTTTTCCTCGACAATATCCCATACTCTAGGATCTTGATTTTCAATCATTTTCTTAGCAGCTTTTATATTGTTGGCAATTTCCTTCTTAACTAAACCATTTATAACATGCGGTTTAAATAATTCAAGTGCCATCTCTTTAGGAATACCACACTCATACATTTTTAAACTTGGACCAACAACAATTACCGAACGAGCAGAATAATCAACACGTTTTCCAAGCAAATTTTGACGGAAACGTCCCTGTTTACCCTTCAACATACTAGATAATGACTTCAAAGGTCTGTTACCAGCACCAGTTATATTTCTTCCTCTTCTACCATTATCAAATAAAGCATCAACAGCCTCTTGTAACATACGTTTTTCATTTTGAATTATTATTGATGGAGCACCCAAATCCATTAATTTCTTCAAACGATTATTACGATTAATAACCCTTCTATATAAGTCATTCAAATCAGAAGTAGCAAACCTTCCACCATCCAATTGAATCATTGGTCTTAACTCTGGAGGAATAACTGGTAATGCATTCAATATCATCCACTCAGGCCTATTACCAGACTGTAAAAATGCATCTAAAACATCCAATCTTTTTATCAAACGAATTCTTTTTTGGCTTGAAGAATCTTTTATTTCTTCAATCTCCTTTTTTATCTCGTCTACTTCCTTTTGTAGGTCAACTTCCTTTAATAATGTTTGGATAGCCTCAGCACCCATTCCTACTTTAAGCGTATCACCATATTTTTCATAATAAACACGATATTCTTTATCACTTATAGTTTGTTTTTTCTCTAAAGGAGCAGCTCCAGGATCTAATACAACATAAGATACAAAGTACAAAACCTCTTCAAGATCTCTAGGTGACATATCAAGAACCAATCCCATACGAGATGGAATACCTTTAAAAAACCATATGTGAGAACAAGGAGTAGCTAATTCAATGTGTCCCATACGTTCACGACGCACTTTACTTCTAGTTACCTCTACTCCACATCTATCACAAGTAATATTTTTATATCTTAACTTCTTATACTTACCACATGAACATTCATAGTCTTTTGTTGGTCCAAATATTTTCTCACAAAACAATCCATCACGTTCTGGCTTCAATGTACGATAATTGATTGTCTCGGCTTTCTTTACTTCACCATAAGACCATTCACGTATTTTTTCAGGTGAGGCAATTGCTATTCTTAATCCTTCAAATTGATTAACATCCATTATTCACAATCCCCTTCCATTTCAACATCATCTTCATAATCATCCGAAGATTCATCAATCTCATCCTCGAATTCATTATCATAATCCTCTTCTATCTCTTCCTCTGAAAATTCTGGTTCACTAGCTTCATTATCCATACTCTTAACCATTTCCTCAGTTGTCAAATATGAATCCTTTTCTGTTTCCTCTAAATCTCTTAATTCAACATAGTTACCATCTGGGTTTAAAACAGTAATATCTAAGCCTAAAGCTTGGAATTCTTTTATTAATACTCTAAAACTTTCTGGAACACCTGGTTGAGGAATATCAGTTCCCTTTACCAAAGCCTCATATACTTTTACACGACCTACTACATCATCTGATTTTGTTGTAATCATTTCTTGAAGAATATGAGATGCACCATAAGCTTCCAAAGCCCAAACTTCCATTTCACCAAATCTTTGACCACCAAATTGTGCTTTACCACCAAGAGGTTGTTGCGTTACTAATGAATATGGTCCTGTCGAACGAGCATGTAATTTATCATCTACCATGTGGTGCAACTTAATCATATACATAACACCAACACTAATACGATTATCAAAAGGTTCTCCAGTTCTACCATCATACAAAATTGTCTTACCATCTTCATCTAATCCAGCTTCTTTTAATGCATCAATTATTTCTTCTTTTGTAGCACCATCAAAAACTGGTGTTGCCACATGAATATTCAAATTTTTTGCTGCAATACCCAAATGCATCTCTAGAATTTGTCCTAAATTCATACGTGATGGAACTCCAAGTGGATTTAACAATATATCAACAGGTCTACCATCTTTCATATATGGCATATCTTCTTCAGGTAAAATAAGTGAAACAACACCTTTATTACCATGACGTCCTGCCATCTTATCCCCAACACTTATCTTTCTCTTCTGAGCAATATAAACACGAATTATCTTAGATACTCCAGCAGGTAATTCATCACAATCTTCCTTAGTAAATATCTTAATATCATGAACGATACCCTCGCCTCCATGTGGAACACGAAGAGATGTATCTCTTACTTCACGTGTTTTCTCTCCGAAAATAGCATGTAATAATTTTTCCTCACTTGTTAATTCTGCCATTCCCTTTGGCGTTACCTTTCCAACAAGAATGTCATCATCTTTTACCTCAGTACCAATCTTAATAATACCATTAGCATCTAGATTTCGAACGGCATCTTCCCCAATATTAGGAATATCCCTAGTAAACTCCTCTGGTCCTAACTTAGTATCACGGCATTCTATCTGATAATCCTCAATATGAATTGACGTATAAACATCATCTTTTACCAATTTCTCATTCAATATAACAGCATCTTCATAGTTATAACCATTATAGTTCATGAAAGCAACAGTAACATTTCTACCTAATGCCATCTCACCCATATCTGTACTTGGTCCATCAGCAATTACTTCATCTTTCTTTATCTTATCGCCATATTTTACAATAGGAACTTGATGATAACAAGTACCAACATTACTTCTCTCATAACCATTCAAGTAATAAGTATCATTACCGCCTAATGTTTTTATAACAATTTTTCTTGCATCAACATAATCAACAATACCATCTGCTTTAGCAATGACAACCGCACCAGAATCACGAGCAGCAATAGCTTCAACTCCTGTCCCAACTAAAGGTGCTTCTGTCTTTAAAAGAGGGATAGCTTGACGTTGCATATTAGCGCCCATAAGTGCTCTTTTACCATCATCGTGTTCCAAAAATGGAATTCCTTGAGTTGTAATTGAAATAACCTGTTGTGGTGATACATCGATATAATCAACCTTTTCTTTTTCTATTTGAATTGTCTCACCATGATATCTTACTGGGATACGTTCTGGAACAATTTCATTATTTTTTAATTCAACTGTTGCTTGAGAAATGTAATATTCTACCTCCTCATCAGCAGTCATATATTTTACCTCATCAGTTAATTTACAGTTTGTTACCTTGCGGTATGGAGTCATTATAAATCCATAATCATCAACTCTTGCATAGCTGGCAAGTGAAGTAATAAGTCCGATATTAGGTCCTTCTGGTGACTCAATTGGACAAATTCTACCATAATGTGAAGGATTAACATCACGAACTTCCATACCAGCTCTATCCCTTGATAATCCACCTGGCCCTAAACTTGATAAACGTCTTTTATTAGTTAATTCTGCGACAGGGTTAGTCTGATCCATGAATTGGGATAGTTGTGAAGAACCAAAAAATTCTTTAATAGATGCCGTCAAAGGTCTAATATTTATTAACGTTTTAGGTGTGACATCAGCTATTTCCTGTGTACTCATCCTATCTCTTATTACTCTTTCAATACGTGAAACACCAATTCTAAATTGATTTTGAATTAACTCCCCAACCTGTCTTACACGCCTATTTGAAAGATTATCAATCTCATCATAATTACCAATTCCTTCCAACAAATTCAAGTAATATGATATAGACGCATAAATATCTGAAATAGTTAATCTTTTTAAATCAATCGTCTGATCATTTCCAATAACTTTTACAATCTTATCGGGATTATTTTTTGAATACACTTTTAAAATTTGAACCTTATTATAAGTATCTAATATCTCATTTACTTGTGTTTCAACTACTCCATAACCATTTTCCATAATTGGTCTTAATTTTTCAATTATTTCCTTTGTTATAACGGTGTCTTTTTCTACTATAATCTCGCCATTTACTTTAATATCTTCGGCTAATTTACAACCAATAATTCTTTCTAAAATATTCAATTTTTTATTAAACTTATACCTTCCAACCTTAGCCAAATCATATCTAAAAGCATCAAAAAACCTTGATATTAATTGATTTTTAGCACTATCTAGGGTAGAAGGTTCTCCAGGTCTTAACTTTGAATGAATATCAATTAAAGCTTCGTCTGTATTTTTATTTACATCCTTTGCCATTGTTTTGGCAAGATACTCATTCTCACCAAACAATTCTATAATATCATCATCACTTGATAATCCTAAAGCACGTAAAAGGGTTGTGATTGGAACTTTTCTTGTTCTATCTATACGAACATATACAATATCTCTTGCGTCAGTTTCATACTCTAGCCATGTTCCTCTTGTAGGAATAACTTGGCAAGTTATAATCAATTTACCATTTTTTTTATCAATTTCTTTTCCAAAATAAACGCTAGGAGATCTAACTAGTTGTGATACAATTACACGTTCTGCTCCGTTTATAATAAACGTTCCGGTGTCAGTCATAATTGGCATATCGCCTAAAAATATTTCCTGTTCTTTAACTTCACCTGTCTCTTGGTTAAATAATCTAGCTTGAACCTTCAAAGGTGCTGCATAAGTTGCATACCTTTCTTTACACTCTTTAATAGAATATCTTGATTTTTCAAAAGAATAATCTCCGAACTCTAACGACAAATTACCTGTAAAACTCTCAACAGGAAAAATATCATCAAATACTTCCTTAATTCCCTCTGTCAAAAACCAATCATATGATTTCTTTTGAATTTCTAGCAAGTTACCTAACTTAATAGCATTTTCTGTTTTTGCATAATTTCTTCTCTCTCGGTGATCACCAAATTTTTCAACTTTATAAGCCACTCTTTCACCCCTATAACTATATTTTCTTAGTGCATGTCCATAAAAATAGTCCATGTCGCCACTTTATAAGTTTATCAAATCATTATCAAATTGTCAATTAAATGTAATTAAAAAAAACTTTTTTTAAAAAAATTTTATTTTGATTGCGCTGATACAACATAAAATCCCTTATTTTTTCCTATTATTTCTATATTGTATTCCTGTTGTAGATTTTTTATTAAAGTTTTTGCCCCTTGATCCTTATGTATTACAAATAATAATTTACCATTTTCTGTTAAATGTTGCTTTGCTTGAAATAAAATTTCATAAAGTATTTTTTTACCTACTCTAATAGGTGGATTAGTAACAATGTAATCATATTTCTTTTCTATTTTAGAATATATATCACTTTCAAAAATATTAACATCAACATTGTTTTCCTTGGCATTTTTTTTAGATAGAACAATAGCTCTTTTATTTATATCTACCATATCTACTTTTGTATCAAATGTTTTAGCAATATATATACCAATAGGTCCATATCCACAACCAAAGTCTAATACATCACCACTTAAGTTATCTAAATTACTAAGTAGTGTCCTAGTTCCAAAATCCAATCCTTTTTTTGAAAATACACCATTGTCAGTTATAAAAATAAATTGTCGATTATTTATAATACATTTTGTTTTTATTTCTTTACTTTCTATATAATCATTTGTAAAATAATGTGCCACTTTATCACCTTTAAAAATAAAGCCCATACTTGCGTATAGGCTTTTAAAATTTGTGTTATTTTAATTCGATTGTAGCGCCTGCTTCTTCGAATTTTGCTTTTAATTCATTAGCTTCATCAGTAGATACATTCTCTTTAATGTTACCACCATTATCAGCAATTTCTTTAGCTTCTTTTAATCCTTGTCCAGTAACCTCTCTAATAAGTTTAATAACATTAATCTTATTAGCACCAGCACTTGCTAATACAACATTAACTGTACTTGGTCCTTCTTCTTGAACAGCACCTGCAACAGCAACAGTTTGTGCTACAGCACTTGGATCAACACCAAATTCTTCCTTCATCATATCTACTAATTCTTTAACCTCAAGAATTGTTTTTTCCTTGATTGCTTCAATAATATCCTTATTTTCTATTTTTGCCATTTTATATTCCTCCTTAATTATTTTCCTCTAAATTTTTGGCATGTAAATCTAAGCATACAGCCACATTTTTAACATGTTGCATAAGTCCAGCAGCAATTTGAGTGAGTAAAGTATCTCTGCTTGGAATTGCAGCAAGTTGTTTTAACATTTCCTCATCTGCAACTTCACCATCAACAATTCCTATCTTAAGTTCAAGTGCTGGATGGTCTTTAGCAAACTCACTTAATGTTTTGATTGGGGCAATTGTATCAGTACCAAATGCTATTGCCTTTGGTCCAGTTAATTCACCTAAATCAATTTTTAAGATATCTAAAGCTCTTTTAGCTAAAGTATTTTTATATACTTTATAATCAGAACCAGATTCTCTCAACTTTCTTCTTAACTCATTTGTCTCTGTAACAGTTAATCCTTGGTATTCAAACACAACTGAAGTATTCGACTCTTTTAATTTATCAACTATTTCATTAACAACTTCTTGTTTTTTCTCGATTATCTTAACATTAGCCATTCTTTCGCCTCCTTATATGGTGTTTGTAACAAAGAAACCTTACTAGTAAACAGTAAGGTCCTTAAATTAAATAACTTAAGTTCCTCGGTAGGAAATATTAAGTGTCTCCACTCCTACTGTCTACGGTACTAACTATAGTTTCTTGAAACAAGTTCATTCTAACATAATATTTATTATTTGTAAATACCTAAAAATTATTTTATCTAATTAATATCATCTAAATCAACTTTAACACCAGGTCCCATTGTTGATGAAAGTGATATATTCTCTATATATTTTCCCTTTACAACAGATGGTTTAGATTTTACAATAGCATTAACAAATGCATTTAAATTCTCTAGTAATGCTTCATCTGAAAAACTAACTTTACCAATTAAAGCATGAACATTTCCGAATGTATCAGTACGATATTCAACTCTACCCTTTTTAACATCCTCTACAGCTTTTTTAACATCCATAGTTACTGTACCTGTCTTAGGGTTTGGCATTAAACCTTTTGGTCCTAATATTTTTCCAATTTTTCCTAAAGCTGGCATCATATCAGGAGTAGCGATTAATGTATCAAATTCAAACCAATTTTCATTTTGAATTTTTTCAATCATATCATTTTCTCCAACAAAATCTGCTCCAGCTTCAGTAGCCTCAGTAGCCTTTGGTCCCTTAGCAAGAACTAATACTTTTTTAGTCTTTCCTGTACCATTTGGTAATACAATAGCTCCTCTTAATTGTTGATCAGCTTTTTTTGTATCCAAATTTAACTTCATAGCAATTTCTACCGATGCATCAAATTTAGTTATAGATGTTTCTTTAACTAATTTAATAGCATCTTTTTTAGTATAAGACTTGTTTTTATCTATTTTTGAACAAGCTTCTACATACTTTTTTCCTTTTTTCATTTTTACCTCCTGTGGTCTAGCGGATTAAAGTCCTTCCACATAGTCTTCCTATGCACTATTCTGATACTTTAACACCCATATTTAATGCAGTACCTTCAACTATCTTCATAGCATCTTCAATAGTATATGCATTTAAATCAGGTAATTTAATCTCAGCAATTTGTTTTAACTCATCTTTTGTAATAGTTCCAACGATTTCATTTTTACCCTTTCCAGAACCAGATTTGATTTTAGCAAATTTCTTAATTAAATCTGCAGCTGGTGGAGTCTTTAATACGAAGTCAAAAGTCCTATCTTCATAAATATTTATTTTAACTGGTATTATATCACCCATTTTATCTTTAGTTGCATCGTTGTACTTTGTACAAAACTCTTGTAAATTAATTCCTGCTGGTCCTAACACTGTTCCTACTGGAGGAGCTGGTGTTGCCTTTCCTGCCGGAATTTGTAAACTAATTACTTTTGTAATTGCCTTTGCCACGAAAAACACCTCCTAATCACTTTTCGCGGGTGGTTCTAATGCTCTGCACACAATCCGCCTCATAGCGCAAAATCATAGAAAGCTCCCACTAAATCTATATTAAAAACAATATAGCCATTTAATAATACCACATTTTTTTTATAATATCAATGTTTTTTTATGATTTTTCAATTTGCGACAATTCTAATTCTACAACAGTTTCTTGTCCAAATAAATCAAGACTAACCTCTAACACACCCGTTGTAGAATTTAATGTTTTAATTTTACCAAACATACCCGAGAATGGTCCACCAACAACTTTTACATTGTCTCCTTCGCTTAAATCCGTATTTACATCCAAGCGACTCATTCCCATTTGGTTTAAAATTTTATCAGCCTCCTGAGGTGTTAATGGAAATGGTTTAGCACCCTTTCCAGATGAACCTATAAAACCCGTTACACCCGGCGTATTTCTAACAATAAACCACGCTTCATCACTCATTATCATTTCCACCAAAATATAACCCGGAAACATCTTAGTAACTTTTTCCTTTTGTTTACCATCTTTCACTTCTATTTCTTTCGTCTCTGGTACCACTACCCTAAATATATTATTCTCCATTCCTGTTGAAATAGCACGCATTTCTAATTTTTCTTTAACTTTGTTCTCATGTCCTGAATAAGTGTTAACAACATACCATTCCTTTTGCATTATTTCATTAACTCCTTTATTCCAGATATAATAAGATCACTCGCTGTGAAAAACACACATAAAAATAATATTATTGACAATGTTGCAATACTATATTTTACCATATCCTTTTTCGTAGGCCATTTAACCTTTTTCATTTCCTTCTTGACACTAGATAACATTTTTTACTCCCTTTCTGAATTTCCTTAAAATAAAAACACTTTCAAGTGCTAATAAAATATTAGCACTATTACATACTTTTGTCAATTAATAAGAATTATTTTTTAAAAATTATCTTAAACAAAAGTAACTATTCAGGCTTAAAATTATAACTATGTTCAAAACAAGTGAGAAATCACTTGTTTTTACTAGTTATGCACAAACGATTTTTTTTAAAAATACAAGTCTTTTTTTATCATTATTTTTATGATAAATTAATAATAGAAAAGTTGGCGATAATAATGGGAAGAATAACAAATTATGAATCTGGATTATATAAACAATTTGAAGAATTGAATAACAAAATGGATTGTTTACTTAAAGAAAATAAGAATCTTAAATTAGAACATAAAAAAGAAATGAATAGAATAACTAAAACTTTTAAAGTAGAAATTGCTGAGTTAAATAATACTATTAAAGAATTAAATAAAAAATTAGATGAGGCAAATAAATTAAATCAAAATCTTCAAAATGAAATAGATAGATTGAAAAATAAGAATAATAAAAATTCTACTAATTCTTCAAAACCTTCTTCCACAAATTTTACTACTCCTAAAAAGAAAACTGGTGTCAACCTATATAATTATAGAGTTACAACAAACAATAAAATTGGAGGACAATTTGGGCATGATGGACATAATTTAAATAAGAAACAAATCGAAAAGTTAATTGATAATAAGAAAGTTGAAGTAAGATCAATTTATCATAGAATAAACGGCAAAGATAACAAGCAGATTATTAAGTATAAATTAGGAATAGAAATTAAACCATACGTTGAAAAACATATTTTTGATTGTGGGAAGAAATATAAAGAAGTATTACCAAAAGAATTTTATACTGATGTTACTTATGATAATAGTATCAAATCATTAAGTATTGAACTTGGTGCATATAATGTTGTCAGTTATGATAGATTATCTGATTTTTTTGGTGTGATTTCAAATGATGCAATAAATATATCAAATGGAACATTGGTTAATTTTTTATATGAATTTAGTAATAAAAGTGAAAGAACCATTACAAACTTAGAACATGATATTTTAAATAGTACGAATGCATTTACAGATGAAACAGGAACTAAATTTAATAAGAAAAATATGTATGTACGAAATTATAGTAATAAAAATACTGTTGTTTACAAAGCTCATAAAAATAAAGGGCATAAGCCAATATTAGAAGATAATATTCTTCCGAATTTTTATGGTGGAATAATGGGTGATCATGATACAACTTTATATAGTTATGGAACAAAGAATTATGAATGTAATATACATTTAGGAAGATATTTGGAGGAATTAATACAAAATGTTCCAAATATAAGCTGGACACATAAAATGAAAGAACTAATCTTTAGAATGAATAATACAAAGAAAATAGCTATAAAATATGGATTAAAAAAATTTGAAAAAAATAAAATAAAAGAATATGAAAAAGAATATGATAATATCTTAAAAATAGCGGAAAAAGAAAACAAACATATTAGTTCATCATTTTATAAATCAAAGGCAAATAAACTACATAATAGATTAGATAAATATAAAAATAATCATTTGTATTTCATTAAAGACTTTGATGTGAGTTTTGATAATAATCTAAGTGAACAGGATTTACGAATATTTAAAACTAAAACCAAAATATCAGGTGGATTTAGAAGTTTAAAAGGAGCAAATAGTTTTGTAAATGCACTTAGTATAATAAAAACATCTATTAAAAGAAATATAAATCCATATGATACTATTTGTAAAATATTCAATAATGAAGTTTTGTTTGGATAATAAAAAGAGTAAAAATTAACTTTACTCTGTTTTTTGCTTGTCTAAGTCTGAATAGTTACAAACAAAAAATACATAAATTTTTTAAACTTATGTATTTATATAAAAGGTTACAATGATTCTAAACCCTATCATTATTTCTAATATTCTTATTTAATAAAATATATTTTCTCTTATATTCACTAATAATACTAGAATTAATTTTACCAATTTTTTTTACTATTTTCTTATCATTTAATTGAAAAACAAAATCAACATTTTTATGGTTATCATAAATATAATATAAATAATTTATAGGAATACTTATGTTATTATCCTCTATAACAACAAAAATATTATCATATATATTATCAAAGTTTAAATCATTAACAATGACAATATCACCTATTTTATATTCTATAAAATCATTTTCGCTAACCATAAATTCTATATCTTTATCGCGCTTTATTTTATTGAACATAACTATATATTCTAAAAAATTCATAACTCCTCCTTCAACATTACAAGTAATCTTTCGCCCTTAGTATTAGTACAAGTTATAAGCAATAATTCATGTTGTCTATTTTCCTTTAAATAAGAAAAATCATACTCACTAACAATAAAACTATCATAAACAACAAACTTTCTATCCAAATCTTTCGCCTTAATATAAACTACATCACCTATATTAATACTATGTAATTTACCAAAAACATTAGGTATATTGTGACCTGCTAAAATAACTAAATCACTGTCCTCCAAAGAACCAGATAATTTATGCATTCCAACGTAATTACCATCTAAAACACTACTTGATGTACCTTCCTTTATAAGTCTTTTAATATTAAATCTTGGAATATAAATATAACCTAAATAGTCAGTTGTAACCTCATCATCAACGGAAACATTAAAAACACTATCTATTATCTTATTTTGTACAACTATATCATGCGTTTCCCTAACATTAAAATAGAATAGAACCCCCAAACAAGCAATAATTAAAATAAAACTAATTAATTTTATGCTTCTTATCATAAATAACTGCGAATGACAAAGTCAAAACACCAAATCCAAGACCAATTGCAGAAAGTTTTTTAGGTAAATAATAAATATTACTTGTAACAGGCATGCGATCATTCTTAACTTTAATTTCAATAAGTTCATTATCATCGTAAACAACAAACTCATATAATCTATCATCAAGCAAGTAACCATCTGGAGCACTCACTTCGAGAAAATGATATTTTCCATAAGGCAAATCGTCAATAACAAGCATTCCATTAGAATCAGTAACACCTTCATATATAAGATTATCAAACTCATCAAAAATTTTAAAACGAGCATTACTCAAATAATTACCATCCTCATCAATCTTATAAATCACAAGGCGACTCTTAACAAGTTCATTAACAATCGGTTCTTTAGTAACAAAAATAGAAATATTATCCTCATTCTTCAAAACACTAAACTCATAAATATTGGGATCTAACTTATACCCCTCTAAAGTTTCAAGTTCCTTTAAATAATAAACACCAAAAGGAATATCTAATTCTTCCTTAATCATACCAGCACTGTCAGTAACAAGTGTTTTTATTAAAACATCTTTATCAACTAACAAAGAACCATCATAACTATAAATTGGATTACTACTATATAAACCAAACTTAATTCCCTCTAATGGTACATTTTTATACTCACCATGACCATCAACAACACTAGTAAAATCTTCACCATTTTTCTGTAAATTAATCAAAATCTTTTGCCTTTCATTGCTTAACTTAACGTCATAAGTATAAATCTCTTTATCATAATTACTTAGATTAATTAAAATTTCACTAGTATCAAGTATATAACCGTCAATAGTTTCAAGTTCCTTTAAATAATAATTTCCATTAGGTAAATTTTCACTAGTAGCTTTACCATCCTTAGTAACAAGCTTTTCCACCAATTCACCAGCACGGTAAATTAATTTATTAGCTTCATAAATATCATCAGCAGCATAAAGCCCAAACACAACTCCCGTCAATCCCTTTTCTTCATAAATAAATTTATCCTTAAAACCTGTCAAAACTTCACCAGTTTTAACAATACTAATTTTAGAAGATGGTAAATAAGCCTCAACATTAATACTTGATGTCACAGTATCGTTAGCCCTTAAAAACATAAAATCCTGTGAATTAGGCGCATGATAAAACATACTTACTTTATCATCATACTTTTTAGTTAATGTGATTGTATCACTACCCAAACTATTAAGTTTTACAATTAACTTATTTCCATCAATAACAACATCATTATTAGTTGACGTAACAACAAAATCAGATAAAACATTGTTTATATCAACTAACACAATTTCATCTTGATAAATACCAGATAAACTAGATCCATCAAAAGATGGCAAAGTATAATAAGAATTAACTAAATTTAAAATTTCATTCTTCTCATTTTCAATATCAATTAAAACACCAGTATCATTAATTCCCGTTGTAAAATGCACATCATCCCCTAATAATTCCCAAATAAGTTCTTGAGCAGCCAAGAAATAATTATCAGTTTGATGGTTAGGATAATCATAACCAAAATGCCCAATTAAACTCATTCTATTTAAGATGTCACCACTTAAGTTTGATTCATATAAATTACTTGAATCACTATATTCTCTAGTCATAATAGCCTTTCCTGGTTCAACACAGTAAACCATTTCTCCATTAATTAAGTATTTTTTTTGATTTGATGAAAAATACTCACCAGTATTAATATTGTATTGACTGCTATAGACACCATCAATTGGTACTAAATCCAAATGACTAGCAAAAACACAAGTACTAAACATAAAAAACATCGCGAAAAATAATAATATTTTCCTCATAAATCCTCCCTTCGACATACATAATACATAATTAAAAAAAATAATACAAATGAGCCTTTTTCAAAAACTGTAAAAAAAAAAGAGCAGATTTTAAAAATCTGCATAACAGAATTTAAAAATCTGCACAAAAAAATTTACCAATTATTAAAATCATACAAAAATTAATTTTTTTCAAAAAAAAGATAGATTATATCGTATCTATCTTCATTAAATTACTGTCAACATACTTTCTTGAACTTTCATCAGATTGAACAAAGCCAGCTGTAATTAAAATTTTATCACCACTATTTAACTCAAGACCTTCTCTAGCAGCAAAATCAACTGCTGCTTTTTTAGCATCAATAATAAATTCATCAATACTACTTGCTCTATCTGCTACAACAGAATAAACACCATAATTTAATCCCATTGTTCTACCAATCTTTTCATTATCACAAATAGCAAGAATTGGTGCTTTTGGCTTTAAATTACTCAAAATTTTAGCTGTTTTACCAGTATGAGATTGAACAACAATTAACTTAGCATTCATTATATTAGCGCAATTAATAACACCACTGGCAAGCGCTACACAATCTTTTTCATCATTAACAGGTAATTTAAATCTTCCAGTAAAATCAGCATATTTTTCAGATGCAAGACAAGTTCTAGCCATTGCCTCGACAGTTTCAATTGGATGTTTTCCAATCGTTGTCTCACCAGATAACATAACAGCATCAGTACCATCAAATACCGCATTAGCAATATCAGCTGTCTCTGCTCTTTTAGGACGATTATTCTCCATCATTGTTTCTAACATTTCCGTCGCAACTATAACAATCTTTCCAGTTTCACGACCAATTTTAATTATCTCTTTTTGAATTGCTGGAATTTCCTCAGGTGGAACCTCACTACCTAAATCTCCACGGCCAATCATAACACCATCAGAATTTTCAAATATTTCTCTAATATTTTGTACACCAACAATACTCTCAACTTTGCAAATAATCTTTAAGTCCTCACGACCATATTCCTTTAACAATTCCTTTATTTCTAAAATATTTTCCTTATTAGAAACAAAAGAAATAGCTAAATACTCGCCTCCATGATCACATGAATACTTAATATCTTCCCTATCTTTCTGTGAAATATAAGGAATATTTAAAGGTTTACCAGGTATAATGAAACTTTTACGACTTCCTAAAAAACCACCTTGTGTTATACGACAAGTAACACCATCATCTTCTTTAGAAATAACAACAACTTTCATCTTAGCATTTTCAAGCCATACTTCATCATTAACTTCTAAAGTATCGATAACCTGTGGATGATTAATAGTTATCCTTTCAGCATTACCAACAACACTATCCTTAACAATACGAATAGTATTACCAACAATAAGTTGTGCTCCTTCAGTTCCATCACTATTTGCTTCCATTACTCCACCACGAAGTTCTGGACCCTTAGTATCCCATAAAATGGAAATATTCTTTCCTGTTCTCTTTCTTACCTCACGTACACAATTTTGAAATTGCATCTTCTCCTCATCAGTAGCATGAGAAAAATTAAGTCTTGCAATATTCATACCACCTAAAACCATTTGCTCCATAACATCTGGTTGATTACTTGCAGGTCCTATACTACATACGATTTTAGTCTTTTTACAGCTCATAATATACACTCCTTTTCTAGACAAGTAAAATGATATCATATTTTTTACTTTAAATCAATAATAAAATATATGCGCTATTAATAATATAATCAATATAATAAAAATAATCCAAGACAACTTTGAAATAGTTATTTTTTTACAATTGTTAGATAATTCTAAATTTGCCTCTACACCACTTTTTAATAAATCAATTCCAAACAACTTATACTTAGTAAAATCACTACTTGAAATAAGTACAAAACCAGTACAATCATTTTGATCAACATAATAAAAATCTGGTAATTTTAGAAAAGAAAAAAACATAACCAAATCACCAATACTACCAATAATATTAAATAACGACAATAATATAAGTAATTGATTATTAAAAATAATTCCGATAAAAAAAGTAATTACTCCTATAAATATAAAAGGAAATATTAATGATATCATAATATCTCTTTTACTTATTTTTTGTTTACACATACAGTACAATATGCCCTTTTCTAAGCAGGCTCCATAAACAATATTTTTACAATTAATATTTTTATTGATAGCAAAGCCAATCCCATGGAAAACTTCATGTAAAAACATCCATAGAAAATAGATAACTAAAAAATAGATATCAATATAATTCCATAGTTTTAGTAATGATATTATAAAAAAAGCAGGAATAAAAAGTATTATTGATAACCAATTTAATAATTTAATATTCATTCTATATTGATAATATTTCATAGAATACTTCCTAATATCGCAATGACAATTCCTAGTAAAAGTCCCGTAATAGCATATTTATTTTTATTTTTAGTAACAAC
>CANRPB010000010.1 GCA_947632415.1 uncultured Bacilli bacterium | reverse complement strand
TTAAACTCTTGTATTTACTTACCAAAATAGCCATTTCATCTATTTTTGGGTTTAACCGATACCTCCATGTCCAGGATCTATTACTATTTTATAATTATTCATAAGTATTCCTCCTCATCATATTGTATGATAAATATAAGATTAGGTTATAATATTAAAAAAGATAAATTATCTATTGAACTTTGATAAACTTATCTTTTCTTAATTAAATTATAAATTTTGTTATGAATATCGCTTATTAGTCGCATTTGATCTTTATTGCTATATTGAATTTTGTTCCATGATAAATAATCGTCATAAATATAGCAATATCATTTTTTTTGATTTTAGAATATTCAAATCATATGGATTTGTACCTATACCATTACAGGAACAATAATAATTAATTGGTCTTTTTTCGTATTATATCTTTCTAACTAATGTTTTGCCTTCTTTAAATTTACAGTCAGATGAACACTCATAATCTGGAAAAGTACATCTTGCACCATGAGAATACATTTCAATATTTTCAGCAAGGGGATTATTTGATTCTTCTAATGCCTTTTTATATTTTAATAAAGTTTTTCTTGTTTGTAACATTATTTCAAGTTGAGCTGATGAACATAGTCTTTCTTTACATTTTAAAATAAAGTTTTCATATTTGCCAATCTCGTTAATTTTTACTAATTCGCCTTGTGGGGTTACATTTTTAATTATTTGCATATCTCCAAGCCATTCATCGACCAGCATTTGATCATCTTCAATAATTGGTGGTATAAAATATTCTTTTTCATCTAATATTTCCATTTGATAGTCAATGGTTCGGTGTCTATGTGCTTGGGCAAGTTGTGCAAAGGAGCCCTTATAAGTAGTGGAATATATGAATCCAAAATAGTCTTCTATTTTGTCTAGGTTTTTACCAAATATTGATAATTTTCTATGTTTTTCATTTTTCATTAGACCTTCTTCGAGGATGTTTACTTTGATGAAGCCATTTATTAATTCTTGCATTGATAATGCTAATTTTTTGTCGAATTCATTGTTCATATTTGCTTTTTCAATGTAGTTTTGCATCCATGTGGTTATATAATTAATTTGTCTTAAGGAGGTTGTGTATATCATTTGGGTTGGCATGAAGACGGTTACTAGGTATCTTGCATTTTCTTGTGCTAATTTTTGAATTTTTGAATCATTGTAAATGTGTCCATATTGTGATTTGATTTTTTTTATAAATATGTCTAGCCATTTGTTGTATAGTCTTTCTTCTTCACTAGTTATAATTGATTTTTCTTGTCTTATAACGGGGGTATATCTTGCTGATTTTTCGCTGGTTGTATATTGTTTTTCATTATTTAATACCATTGCAAGTATTTTGGGTATATTTTGTAAATTAAAACTGATTTGTATATGGTCGTAGACACTATGATGTCCGCAATCTAAAGTTCTTTTAATTCTTTTGATAGTTTTTTCTTCATCTTCTTTTTCTAGGTGTTCGAAGCCCTCTTTGTCATAGCATACTCCTGCTATTTTACCGGATAATTTGATTGCTTCTTTTTTATCAAAGGTGCCATCTGCTTTTAAAAATTGGTTAGGTAAAATTTTAACTTTGATTGGTTCTTTTTCCATTTTTTCCTCCTTAATTGATTTTTTCCCTTTAGCACATTGTTAATGTCTATATGTATTTTGATATAAGTTATATTAGTGTAATTTATTATAATTCAAGTTTATTATGATTTTTTTTATCGTAGTCTTCTAAAAAGCTTTTGTAAATCCCATCTTTTTTTACTCCTAAGACACAATTTAGGTTTATGTTGTCTAATGATTTGAAGATGTTATAATCAATGTTTTTATTGGTTTTTCGTAATTTTTTTATTAGTTCTTTCATTTCTTTTCTTTTGCTTGTTCCATCGTTAATTAATGAGCATCCTTCTGTAAATCTACAGGCACAGTTGATAAATGTTAGTTGGTTAGTTTTTCGCCATGATATTATTGCTTCTTCTTTTACTAAATATAGTGGTCTTATTAGTTCTATTCCTTTATAATTATCACTGTGTAATTTTGGCATCATTGTTTTTATTTCTGATCCATAAAACATGGATAAGAGTGTTGTTTCGATTACGTCGTCAAAGTGATGTCCTAGTGCGATTTTATCGCATCCGAGTTCTTGGGCTTTGTTGTATAGATATCCTCTTCGCATTCTTGCGCACATGTAGCATGGACTTTTTGAGTCGATGGTTGCTACAACGTCAAAAATGTCGCTTTCAAATATTTCAATTGGTACATTTAAGATTTTAGCGTTGTCTATTATCATGTCGCGGTTGTATTCGTTATAGCCGGGGTCCATTACGACGTAGTGGGCGTTAAATTTTATTTTGCCGTGTCTTTGTAATTCTTGAATGCATTTTGCTAATAGGAAGGAGTCTTTTCCGCCACTTATGCAGATCATTATATTATCGTTTTCTTTAATGAGTTCATAGTCTTGGACTGCTGCAATGAATTTGCTCCATATTTCTTTACGATATTTTTTTATGATGCTTCTTTCTATGTCTTTATATTTTTCCATTTTGTTCTAACTCCTTTATGCATTTGTCAAATTGTGTTAAGAATTCTTTTATTTCTTGTTCTGTTGTTAGATGGGATAAGCTTACTCTAACTGATGTTGTTGCTAGGGTTTTATTTTGGGTTAGTGCATATACTAATTTCGATGGTGATTCCAGTGGACAGCATGATGTTTTGGTGGATACATATATTTCTTTTTCTTCTAGCATTTGTGCGAATATTTGTGATTTTATGCCTTTAACACTAAAGTTAATTGTAAATGGAATAGAGTTTTTGGTGTTATTGATGTGAACGCATTGATATTTTGATAGGTGTTTAATTATTTTTTTGTTTAATTCTTCTACATATTTATATCTTTTTTCGCTGTTTTGTAGTGCTATTTCGAGGGCTTTGTCGGTTGCGACTATATTGGCTAGAACTGGTGTCCCACTTCTAAAGATTGTTGTTGATTTTCCACCGTTTATGATTGGTTTGAGGCTAACGTGTTTCTTTTTTATTAAAATTCCTGTTCCGTTTATTCCATAAAATTTATGTGGGGCAATGGTTATTAAATCTACGTTGTTATAGTCAATATTTACTTTTCCTATTGATTGTGATGCATCTGTGTGAAAGTATGTGTGGGGGTATTTTTTTAGGAGGTTGCCTATTTCTTCTATGGGTTGTACTAGTCCTATTTCGCTATCTACTGAACAAACGCTTACTAGAATAGTGTCTGGTCTAATTAGTTTTTTTAATTCTTCTATGTCAACTAGACCGTCTTTGGCAATAGGAAGGATGTCGATATCGAAACCTTTTTCTTGCATTATGGATGCTGGAGCTATTATTGAATTGTGTTCTAATCCACTTAGGATAATGTGTTTTCCATAGTTTTGATATCTTTCGCATATTCCTTTTATGGCGAGGTTGTTGGATTCTGTGGCGCCACTTGTGTAGATGATTTCGTCTGGTGATACTTTTAGGTTTTTGGCAATATTTTGTGTACATTTTTGAATTAGATCATTTGCTTGTCTTCCAAGTTTATGATGGGAGTTGGGGTTACCATAGTATTTTAGTGTAACATCGTAGTATAAATCTAATACTTCTTTGTCTACTGGTGTGTTGGCTGCATAGTCTAAGTAAATCATACATCTTTTCCTTTCTTTTTTTATTTTTTTATTAGATTTTTTTTAATCTTAGGGCATTAAATACAACGCATAGACTTGATAACATCATGGTGCATGTTGCGATCATTGGGTTTATTTCTATTCCTATTTTTTTGAATAGTCCAATGGCAATGGGAATCATTAGAATATTGTAGATGAATGCCCAAAAGAGGTTTTGTTTGATATTTTTTAATGTTTTTTTACCAATTTTTATAAAGGTTATAATTTTTTCGATTTTATTGTTTGTTATTATGACATTTGATGAGTTGGTGGCAATATCGGTACTGTTTTTGAAACTAACACCGATATCGGCGGTTGTTAGAGATGGGGCGTCATTGATACCGTCTCCTACCATCATGACTTTTTTCCCTTCGGCTTGTATTTTTTTGATGTAGTTGGTTTTTTCGTTTGGCATAACGTTGGAGATGACTTTGGTTATTCCTAATTCTTGACTAATTATATTGGCGGTTGTTTCGTTATCTCCTGTTAACATGATGATGTCGTATCCTAGTTCTTTTAATTTTTTTATTGTTCTTTTTGAGTCTTCTTTTATGATGTCTTTGACACCAATTAGTCCTATTATGTTATTGTTTTCGACTACATATATAATACTATTTCCTTTTTTGGATAGTGTTTCTTCGTCTTTTTTGTATTCTTTTTTGATGTTTTTTATGTTTTTACTGTTTCCTATGTAGTAGATTTTGTCGTTTATTTGGGCTGTAATTCCTAGTCCAATTAATTCTTTGTAATTTGTTATTTTTAGTTCTTTTGTTTTGTAATTACTGAGGGCTTGTGATATGGGGTGGGTTGAGTTGGTTTCAATGTTTGCTACTATGTTTAGCAGTTCTTTTTCATTATATTGGGAATAATTGTATATTTTACTGATGTTTAGTGTTCCGTATGTTAATGTTCCTGTTTTATCGAATACGATTGTATTTATGTGTGATGCAAGTTCTAGTGTTTCACTTGTTTTTATGAGTATTCCTTTTTGGGCTGATGATCCTATGGAAATAACTATTGCTAGTGGGGTTGCTAGTCCTAAGGCGCATGGACATGCTACTAGTAGGACTGTTACCATGGATGTTATGGATGTATTTAGTGGTGTTCCGAGGATTAGATATGTTATAAATGTTATGATAGAAATTGTGATAATAATGGGGGTAAAGTAGAAACTGACTTTATCGGCTATTTTGGAAATGGGCATTTTGGAGTTACTTGCTTCTAATACTAGGTGTATCATTTCGGAGATGGTGGACTTAGGTCCTATTTTTTCTGCTTTGTATTCAACTATTCCATCGTAGTTGATTGATCCGGCAACTATTTTTTGTCCTTGTTCTTTTTTGGTTGGGGTTGATTCTCCTGTAATAAATGATTCATCAAAATGGGCTTTTCCTGTTGTTATTTCGCCGTCTACGGCAACTTTCATTCCTGGTTTTACGATTAAAATATCGCCAATTTTTACTTCATCGATGGTGATTTCTTTTTCGCCTTGTTTTGTTTTTAGTAGGGCGCTTTCTGGTGTCACTTTTACTAGTTCTTTAATTGCTTCTTTGGTTTTTTCTTTGCTATTTTTGTCTATATAGCGGCCAATTTTAATAAATAGTATAATCATGCATACTGATTCAAAGTATAAGTTTTTTACTAATGTATGATGTCCTAATATTATTAGTATCATGTTTACTAGGCTATATGTGAAGCTAACTAATACTCCGATGGTAACTAGTGTGTCCATGTTTGGTGATTTATGAATGATGTTTTTGATGCCTTTTATAATTATGTCTTTACCGTAGATTAGGTATGGTATGGAAAGAAGGCATAGACAGGTTGCATAGTTGATTGGATGATTCATCATATTTAAAAGTGGTATTGTTGGGATGTTTAGCATATGGGACATTGATATGTACATAATTACAATAATTAGTAGGCTTAAAATAATTAGATATTTTTTATTTTTATCTTTTTTGGTCTCTTTTTTTTCGTCGTATATACCTTTGTATGTATATCCTGATTCGTTAATATATTTGCCGAGTGTTTTGATGTCTATATCATCTTCATAGTGGATTAAGGCTTGTCCCATTACTAAATTTACGGAGGCGTCTATTACTCCTTTTTGTTTGTTTAGGTATTTTTCGATATGATTTGAGCATGCAGAACAGCTCATTCCGTCTATTTTTAAAATAATTTTTTTCATTTTTTTCTCCTTTTTTTTCGTAAATCTATTTTTTTTACAGTTTTTGGTATTTTTCGATATATTCTTTTGTTACATAAGTTGGTTGATTTTTTCATTTTTTTTATAGATTTGGCTGTTTTTGATTCATTTAACTTTCCGTTATAATTATATCATATTTTTTATTTTTTGCTTATAATTGTGTCATTTATTTATATGAATAAGTTGATTGGTATTGATTATATTTGTTGTTTTTTATTAGTTTTTGTTTTTTTATTAATTGGTAATTTTTTGTATCGACATTTTTCGAGTATAAACTTGTTGATAATTTGCACAATATTAATGGAAAGGAGGAATTTTGCGATGTTTAAAAAGCTTAGAAATGCTATTCCTGTTTTATTGATGTTAATGATGATTATACCGTTTTTTAGTGTTTCAGCCGAGGAGATTACTGTTAAGAGTCAAGCTGAGTTAAAAGAGGCTTTAGCTAATGGTGATATTACTTATATTACTTTAGGTTCTGATATTGATACTACTGAAAAGATTAATATTACAAGACCTGTAACAATTGATGGTAAGGGTCATACGATGAAGTATGTTGGAACTTTTGGAGCACAACAAAGTAGTGATAAGACTGTATGGGGCGGTATTTATTTATTGCAGGTTTATAAGACTAGCGCTACTATAAAGGATATTAGCTTAACTGGTGGTAATGCTGCTTTGTTGGTAAATGGTTCTAGTGTCATTTTACAGGGAAAGATAGATGTTTCTGGTAATGGTTTTGGTGGTATTGAGTTAGGTCAAGGTAGTGGTGTTAATACTACTGTTAAGGTTACTGTTGATAACAATGCTTCTATAGTTAATACGACTGAGAGTGAAGATACGCCTACGTTATGGGTTCCTGAGGATTCTGAAGAGGCTATAGTCGAGATGAATGGTACTACTGAGGCTATTAGTTCTGGCGAGCAGTTATCGCTTGTTGAACTTGAGGAGTTGTTTGATGTTGATACTGATGATACTCCAAATACTGATGATACTCCAAATACGGTTGATACTAATCCTGTTACTGGTGATTCAATTGTATTGTCTATCGTTTCATGTTTTGTGGGATTATTTATCTTTGGTGTTACTTTTAAGAAGTTGACAAAAAATATTAAGGAACTTTAGTTGGTTCCTTTTTTTATTAGTTTGGCATGAATTACTAGTCGATTACCGTATAAATCTTTGCATGTTGATAGTGTGATAATTTTATCGTTGGTATTTACGGTTGTATTGAATGTAAATATGCTTCTTTTGGTTATTGTTTTTATAAATAGTTGATATGATTCTATGTTAGTGAAGTTTGATGTTAGGTAGTATGTTTCTTTGGGAATGGTGTAGATACTAAATATTTGCCATATTGTGCTTTCTTTTGGTGTTGTTATTTTTATAATGTGGTTCATTTCGTTTTGGTACCAGTCGTTTTCGAGGGTGTTTTTTAGGCTACCGAACATGGTGTTATCTTTTCTTGCGTGGCCGTAGATAATGGTATTGGTGTTTAGGTTTTGAAGGTTATTTCTGAAGTCTGAGAATATCCATCCGGCTTCATTTTCTGTTTTATCGAAGGAGTGTGTTAGGTAGTAATCGTTGTTGGTGGTTTGGACTATGGGATAGTCTACTTGGGTTCCTTCTACTTTTATCCAACCGATTGTGTCGGAATTTTGTTCTATTAAGTTTGTGAAGTCAATTTGTTGAAGTTTGATGTCTTTATATTTCCAATATTGATCTTCTGGATTTTCTGGTGGGTTTATTAGTGTGGTTTGGAGTGGTTCTTGTGTTGTTGTTTTGGTTTTTATTTCTTCGGTTATTTTTTTATTATTTTGGTTATCTTTTATCCACTTTGAGATATTTTGAATATTTGAGAGTGTTATATATAATGATAGTGCTAAGGCACTAAATAATAGTATTATTTTGGTTTTCATATTGTCCTACACATTCCTTTCACTTCGTTTAAGGTATAAATAGTGATGAGTTTTATTGTTTTCAGACTAATCTTCCTTTTTATTATGGATGGTTTTGCTTATTTTATGTGGTGATAGTTACCATGAAAAAATGAGGTTTTTGCCTCATTTTATTGTTGTTTATCGTTTTTATTTAGGTATTTCTTTTTTTCTTTCATTGTGTATTCGGTAATCATTGTTTCGATTTCAGTTGCTGCTTGTGGTTGAATATTTGATAAAATGATAAATTCTTTTACTGTGTCTATTTCTATTTTAGCCCAAATTAGTCCCATTCTAACTTTGATGTCGTTGAATAGATCTGGCGTAATGGCTAGGAAGAAGTATCCAAAGATTAATCTTTTGCGGGCTATCATGAGTCTTTTGTTTGTAATTGCGACAATGTATGTGGATACTATATCTAGGTTGCTTCCTCCTTTTTGTGCGGTAAATATGTATAGTATTTTTTCGCCATTATTTAAGTGTTTGGCTAGAACTTTACTGTGGGCTTTTAGTCTAAATGCTATTGTTAGTGGATATTTTTTTTTGAATTTTTTTGCTTTATTGTATATATAGTTGATAGCTTCTTTCATATTGCACCTACTCTATTATTTGATTGTTTTTGAATAGATTTACGTAACCATCATAATCAAGTAATCCATTTGCTGTGTCTATAACTTCGCCTTTTTTTAAGATTAGTGTTAGTGGTGTTCCCCAGTCGTTTTCTTGTAAGTATTTTAGTGATGTATTAAATTTTTCTAAATTTTCTTCATTTAATTCTGTCATGTTTAAGTAGTTTATGGTTATGTCGTAGTCTTCTGCAACTTGGTTTAGGATTGGTTTTGCTTTCATACAGTATGTACATGATGTTTGTCCGATTACTACTATGTTGGCTTTGTCTGATTTTAGAATTTTTTCGTATTGACTGTAGTCGATGTAGTTTAGTGTTAGTTTTGCTTTTTTGTCTACAAATTCATTTTCTTTTAGGAATTCTAGTAGTTTTTGTTCATCGGCATAGCCGTTTATTGAATCTATTACTTGTTTGTCTTTTACTACGATTGTTAGTGGTGTTCCAAAGTCTTCTTCTTTGACATTTATATCTTTTAATAATTTTTTAAATGTACTTGATGTTAGTTTATTTATGTCTATGTATTGATATTCAAAACCATATTTATTGTGCATAAATTCAAGTGATGGTTGGAATAATTGGCACCAACTACAGTTTTCTCTTCCTATCATTACTAGTTTTTTTTCGCTTCCTTCAAAGTTGGTATAGAATGGTTTGATGTATGATTTGCTTTTGCTATTTTCATATATACTTCCTATAATTATAAACAAAATTATTGCTACAACAATAGATATTAAAATAATTATTTTTTTCTTCTCATTCATAAGTACCTCCATATTTACATTTTAATTATATCACGGATATTTTTGTATGTAAATTAAAGGAAATTATTTTTTTTATTTTTGGTAGTTTTTAATTGGTTCTTTAGGTTTTTTATTTATTACAATTTGTTAGTAATTTTTTTGTTTTTTTCCATTCTGTGAATAATGTAATTTTTTGTTTCATCATAATTCATGTTATAAACTATTGAAAGTTCATTATATAAATATTTTTCTGCTTTATTGAAGTATTCATTGTCTTTATCGCTTATTTTTTTGTTATTTTTTATTCTATCAATATTTCTTAAATATGTGGTTTTAATAATTTTTATTAAGTCTTCATGTGTACCATTATATAGTAAATCTTTATATGTTTTTTCTATGTATCTATCATTTTGATTTTCTATTAGTTCTATGTCATCAATATTATTAATTAGGTTTTCTGCTTCTTCTTTGCTCATTATATTTTTTAGATATCCCATCCTGTTATCTATGGGAACATCAATAATTAATGATTCATCATCGATGGGCATTAGGATATAGTAATCTTGTCCATTTATTTTATTATTTTTTATGTCTTTTATTTTGCATACGTCTCGTTTATAAATTACGTAGTCGTTTATCTTATACATATTTACCTCCTATTTTTTCTTCGAGTGTTTTTCTGTTAGTAATTTAGTTCTTTAGCATTATTGAATTCTTTTTTTAATAGGATAATTCCTGTGATAAATGCAAGAATATCTGCAATAATAGCGCTCCATAGCATTGTTACAATATTTTGACTTATTGTTGTGATTATCACTATGGTTGGAACAAAGAAAATAACATCTCTGGCGAGCGCAAGTATTGTTGATTTAAAACTTGAGCCCATTGATTGTAATAATATGGATATTGATTTAGTTAAACATGTTAGAATAATTCCACCTAAAAATATATTTAGACAATATTTGGCATATTCTAGGTATTCAGTGGAATTGGCGCTACCAAAAAGGTTAATAATGGGTGTTGAAAAAAATTCAAATAGGATAAATGCGACTATACCTATAATCAGATTTGTTTTTAGTATATATTTGATAGTTTCTTTTACTCTTTTGATATTCCCTGCTCCCATATTATAACCAATAATAGGCATTCCACCTAGTGATACACCAATAACAATTGATATAACGATACCAAAAACTTTCATGCATATTCCAATTACTGCAAGTGGTGTTACTACTCCAAATACTATGCCTGTACTTGCTTTTGTCGTATATCCATATTTTCCTACTAAATTATTTGCTACTGCTATTATAATTACGATAGCAAGTTGTGTTATTAAGGAGGCAAGTCCTAAAGAAATAATTTTTTGGGATATTTCTTTATCTAATTTAATTGATTCTTTATTTATTTTAAATGTTTTTGATTTTATAAGGTAAAGAATGCTTGTTATAAATGTTAAGATTTGACCGATTATGGTGGCGAGGGCTGCTCCTTTAACACTCATATTAAGTACAAATATGAATATAGGATCTAAGATAATATTAGAAATAGCACCGATAGTGGTTGCGAACATGGCATATTTGGGACTACCATCACTTCTTATTGAGGCATTTAAGCCTTGACCGATAATATAAAATGGTAGTCCATAACAAATTATTTTTAAATAATCTTCGGCGAAATGGTAACATTCTATTTCATTAGGGTTTCCACCAAAGATACTTAGTATTTGCTTATTAAAAATAATGCCTGTGATTGTTAATATTATGGAAATAAATATTAATAGTATTAGTCCATTGCCTATGGATTTATTGGCTTTGTCTTTGTTTTGGGCTCCTAATGATAAGTTAATTAGTGCTGCTGTTCCATCACCAATAAGCAAGGCAAATGCTAGTGATATTACTGTAAATGGATAAACAATATTTGTGGCTGCGTTCCCAAAAGCACCTGCATCACTCCAACCTATAAATATTTGATCGACGATATTGTATAGTGCTGCTACGATCATGCTAATTACACATGGTATTGCAAATTTTTTTATTAGTTTAGGAATTTTTTCGTTTCCTAGATCTGGTTTTTTCATAAGTATACCTCCATCAATTTTTTTGAGCATAAAAATACGTAAGTCCTTGTACAATTGGACTTACGCATAATTGCTACTCATTGTTATTTATTGACTTAGTATTTTTTCTCGACATGATTAATTATAACACAAATTTCTTTTTTTCATAAGAAAAATTTTTGGGATTTTTACTATTTTAAAGATTTTGTTTTGGTGTTCACTAATATAAGTGTATCATTATTTTTTTGTTAAATGTACAATTTATTTATTTTCTATTTGTCTTGTTTCATTCATTAATTTATCAAAATCTGATACA
Organism: uncultured Bacilli bacterium; assembly: GCA_947632415.1. Lineage (GTDB taxonomy): Bacteria > Bacillota_I > Bacilli_A > RF39 > UBA660 > UBA3631. The sequence goes on along the minus strand of CANRPB010000010.1, from coordinate 10,261 downwards.
TAGTTTCTATCTTGTATAACTTTATATTTTTCATATTCGTTTTCGGCTTTTTTTAATTGCTTTCATAAATCTTTCATCATTTAAAGCAAATCCTTGAATCATATAATCTTTAATTATTTTATTTGCCCAAGTTCTAAATTTAATTGCTTTTTTAGAATTAACTCTAAATCCTATAGAAATAATCATATCTAAATTATAATATTTATTAACAAAAAAAAAAGATGCACACAAATCTTTTTTGTTAACATCTTTTATTTTCAATGGTTCTTGACAACATTTAACTTAATTGGTTGACAAACAATTTATTTGTCATTTTTTTAATTTTTTCTTATTTTACCTTATTTTCCACAACAATTTTTATATTTCTTTCCCGAACCGCATGGGCACATTTCGTTACGTCCTACTTTATTTGTTCTTTTTGGTGTTTTCTTTCCTATTTTGAATTCATCATTTACTGCTTCGCCTTTAGCTACTTGTTTTCTTTCGGCATTTTGCCTAACTTCTGCTTTTAGTAGGAAGGTTGTTGTTTCCTTATCGATTGTATCTAACAAGTCTTCAAATAGTTCAAATCCTTCTGTTGTGTATGCTCTTAAAGGATTTTCTTGGGCATATCCTCTTAGATGAATACCTTCTTTTAATATGCTCATTGTATTGATATGATCCATCCAATGTGTGTCAATAACTCTTAGAGAAATTGCTTTTTCAAATTCACTTGCTATTTCGCTTGGAATTTGTGATAGCTTGTCTTCATATTCTTTAAGGACTTTTTCGTATATTGTGTTAATAACGTTTTCGGCTTTTTGATCTTCTAAATCTTCTATGGATATGTCGTTTTTGACTACTTGATTAATTGCTTCTAATATTTCAGATAAGTCGTTTAGTGTTAAGTAACCTTCTGGTTCGATGTGATCTTCTACTAGTGCGGATACGTAGTTTTTTATCATGTCTACTACGACTGTGTGAATGTTTTGTGTATCTAGTATTTCGTTACGCATGTCATAGATTACTTCTCTTTGTTTGTTTATTACATCGTCGTATTGAAGGATGGTTTTTCTCATGTCGTAGTTATTTCCTTCTATTCTTTTTTGAGCTGTTTCAACTGATGATGATAGCATTTTGTTTCTAATTGACATTTCATCGTTGAAACCAACTTTTTGTAGTATTACTTTGGCTCTATCGGTTCCAAAACGAACTAGCAAGTCATCTTCAAATGAAACGCAGAATTGTGAAAATCCTGGATCTCCTTGACGACCACTACGACCTCTTAATTGGTTATCGATTCTTCTTGATTCATGGCGTTCGGTTCCTATGACTGCAAGTCCTCCCAAGGCTTTGACTTCATCTGTTAATTTGATATCGGTTCCACGTCCTGCCATGTTAGTGGCGATTGTTACTGCTCCTTTTCTACCTGCATTGGCAATAATTTCGGCTTCTCGAGCATGATTTTTGGCATTTAATACTTCGTGTGGTATATGTTCTTTTTTCAACATATCGCTTAATAGTTCACTTGTTTCAACTGCAATTGTACCTACTAAGACTGGTTGTCCTATGGCATGTCTTTCTTTTATTTCATTGATTATTGCTTTATATTTGCCTTTTTTAGTTGCAAATAACAAATCTCCATAATCTTCACGAATAACAGGTTTGTTGGTTGGGATTTGAATTACATACATGTTGTATATGTCTCTGAATTCTTCTTCTTCTGTTTTGGCTGTTCCTGTCATACCGGATATTTTTTTATACATTCTGAATAGGTTTTGAAAGGTAATGGTTGCCAAGGTTTTGGTTTCTTCTTGAATTTTTACTCCTTCTTTGGCTTCTATAGCTTGATGTAATCCGTCTGAGTAGTTTCTTCCTTTCATTAGTCTTCCTGTAAATGGGTCGACGATTATTACTTCGCCGTTTTCAACAACATAGTCAAAGTCTTTTTTCATTGAGAAATTTGCGCGTAGGGCTTGATTTATAAAGTGAACTAAGGTTGCATTGTTAATATCATATAGATTATTTACTTTGAAGTATTGTTCTGCTTCTTTGGTTCCTTTTTCATCTAGTGTTACTGCTCTTGTTTTTTCGTCGTATACATAACCGTCGTTTTCTTTTAATTTTTTGGCAAAACTGTCGGCTTGTTTGTATAAATTTGCTGAGTGCATTGACCCACCAGATATTATAAGAGGTGTTCTGGCTTCATCTATTAAAATGGAGTCTACTTCGTCGACTATAACAAAGTTAAATGGTCTCATAACTCTATCGCTTGATTTGATTACCATGTTGTCTCTTAGATAGTCAAATCCTATTTCGTTGTTGGTTGAGTACATAATATCGCAGTTATATGCTGCTTTTTTTTCTTCGATATCACTTTCTCTGTAGTTTCTTCCAACAGTTAGTCCTAAAAATTTATATATTTTCCCCATCCAATCGGCGGCTACTCCAACTAGGTATTCATTTACTGTTACAATGTGAACACCTTCTCCTGTTAAGGCGTTTAAGTAGGCTGGCATTGTACATGTTAATGTTTTTCCTTCTCCTGTTTTCATCTCGGCGATGTTTCCATAGTGAATAGCTAGTCCTCCTAGGATTTGGACATAGAATGGTTTTTCTCCAATAGTACGGTAGGCTGCTTCACGTACTGTGGCGAAGGCTTCAACTTTAATGTCTTCTAGTGTTTCGCCATTTTTTAATCTTTCTTTAAATTCTTTTGTTTTATTTTTTAATTCCTCATCTGTTAATTTGCTGTATGGTTCTTCTAGAGCCATTATTTCATCAGCTATAAGTTCAAATTTTTTTAGTTCTTTATATTCATGGTCAAATATTTTTCTAAAAAGTTTCATTTTGACTCTCCTTTTCTAGTACATCTCATTGATACATTAATCATTTTATCAGAAAAAATGTAAAATTAATAGTATTTAAATAAAAAATGTCTTATTTTTTTTATGATTAAGGGCTTTTATTAGATTCTTGTTATAATTAAAAGATTATTTTTTTGTTTTATAATTATTTTGGATATTTTCATAATAAAAGAGACATTTTAGTTTGTCTCTAATATGCCATAACCTTTATCTTTCCTTTTATATACAACACAAACATTGTTTGTTTTGTCATTTTTGAATAGGAAAAAGTCGTGTCCGATAAGTTCCATTTGTAGGATTGCTTCTTCTTCACTCATTGGTTTGGTATCAATTGTTTTTCTTTTTACTACTACTTCGTCGATGTCTTCTTCTTTTGATACTTCAAAGTCATTGAATACAACAACTTGTTTTAGATTTTTACGTGCTTTTGTTTTGTTTTTTCTAATTTGTCTTTCTAGTTTTTCTGATACTAAATCGATGGCTGCATATAGGTCGCGATTTGTTTCTTCTGCTCTTAAAAGCATTTTATTAGCAGGTATAGTTACTTCTACAATTTGATCATTACCGCGAACGCGTACTGTTACGTTAGCTGTAATGTCTATGTCATTTGAGAAGTATTTTTCTATTTTTCCTATTTTTGATTCAATGTGTGTTTTTATGGCATCGGTAACTTCAATGTTTTTTCCATGGATATTAAATTCCATAATATCATCCTCCCATTAATATTTTATCATAAAAACAAAAAAACTACTATACTAAAGCAGTTTTTATTTCAACAACGTTTTTGGCTTGAAGTCCTTTGTCGGTTCTTACTAATTCAAATTCGACGTATTGTCCTTCAACTAGTGTTTTATAGCCTGTTGAGAGTATGGAAGAATAGTGAACAAAGATGTCTTCTCCTTCTTTATATTCTATAAAACCAAATCCTTTATCGTTATTGAACCATTTTACTTTTCCTCGCATATCAAAAATCTCCCTTCTAGTAAAATCGTTTACAATAAAAATATACCTCATTTTGGTATATATTTTCAATAAAAACGGTACATCAAAATTCGACATAATTTTTCTATTGAACATTCCTATTATACTATTGTTAAGTGTTTTTTTGATTTTTATGTTGTTAAATGTTGTTTTTTATGATTAAAATTGTGTTTTTATGAGTTTAATTTAAATATTTTTTGTTTTGTGTATAAAATTTGTTATTTAACGACATAATATGACAAAAGTTTTATTGAAAGTTTTAAACTAATGTCAGAGGTAAGGATATATGAAGAAGTTTGTGCTAGATAAGTGTATGAATATAATTAGGAGTAATAAAGATTATGATGATGTAAAATTAGCAGAGATTAAATATGGACTTGAAGCAATTTATCTAACTGTTACAAAAACGATTCTTATTGGTTTTTTAGCGATATTGCTAGGTATATTTAAAGAATTTATTATATTTATGTTAATATTTACTGTTATGCGTTCACCTTCGTTTGGAATACATGCTTCTAAAACTTGGATGTGCATTGTATCGTCTACTTTATCTTTTATAGGAATACCTTTAATTGCTTTATATTTAAAAATAGATGTAACTTATAAAGTTATTATTGGTTTTATTTCGGTTGTTCTTATCTCATTATTTTCGCCAGCTGATACTCATAAGAAGCCGATTGTAAATAAGAAAAGAAGAAAAATTTATAAGATATTATCAGTTGTTGTTGCATCAGTGTATGTTGTTTTATCAATTACAATTAAAGATAATTTTTTGTCAAATTCGTTTTTAATGGCTACGCTATTACAAAATATATTAATATCGCCAATTACATATAGAATATTTAAAATGCCTTATAATAATTACAAGGCATATATCGCAAAGTATGGTTTAAATTAATTAATTTAAACATAGAGTAAAGAGGAGGTAGAGTATGGAATTTTTAGCTACTATTTTGTCAGCTTTTGGTTCTTTAACAGCAAATACTAATTCAAAGGCTTGTGCTCTTGTTATGTTGGATGAACCTGAATGCCCACAAAGTTTAATAAAATAAAAAAGTTCAAATTTGAGCTTTTTTATTTTATTTTAACCTTTATTGTTTGTTTAAATACATCATTTATAATTTTTCTTTCATTAGTAAATGTATCACTATTTTCTGAAATAATATTTTTTACTAAGGACAAGCCATATCCATGGCCTTCACCTTTGCTCGTAAATCCTTCATCATCTATTTTTTCTAAATTTATCTCGCTGTCAAATCTATTAGCTATCTCAATAATTAACATATCTTCATCAATGTATAATGAAATCATGACGCACTTATTTTCAATTTTTATACTTTCTTCTATAGCATTATCCAATAGAACACCGATGATTTTGCATAATTTGTAGTTATTCTCCATACCTAAACTATCTAAGTCTATTTTTCTAACATCACGACTCACATCTAAACTAAATGAAATATTGTTGTCTTTCATAGTGAGCATTTTTTGATAGATAATACCTTGTAATCCACCAGAAGGAATTGTTTTAACTTTAGTATATAATGCTTCATCATCTTCCTTTTCATCCTTAATAATTGTATCAATATACTTGATGACATTTTTATCCTTTTTATTAATCATATTTTTTATTATTAATAATTGGTTTTTATTTTCGTGATTATCTATTCTTTGGCGATCAACCATATTTTCATATTCACTCAAACTATTCATCAACGAGGCATTTTCTGCTTTAATCATTATATTATTGTTCTTTTCATTAATTGCTTTAAAGACAATATATGAGTAAATTAGCAGTAATAGAGAATTTGTAATGATAACATATATTGAATTCATATCATAGTATATTATTGCCATTAAAAAATTAATGCTTATTATTAGTAATATACAACTTAAAATTAAATTTTTTATTTTAAGTTTATTGGTTAAATCTATTAATTTCATATAAGTAGTTTTTACAATTGGTATCATTATAATTATGATGAAAACAAATGATACTAGAATATTGCCTATAAATGTAGCAAAATATTCATTTTTAATAAAGTTTGCGTCCTTACTAAATATTATAATTAACAATAAAGCACTTATTATATCTGCTAATGATAGTATTAAATAACAAAATATAGTACTTACTATTGTTTCATTTAGTTTCTTTTTAAAAATCATAAAATTACCTATTGCAAGCATAATAACTGAAAAGATTATTCTAATAAATCCATTTATAAATATACTATTTAATGTTGCTGCGATGGTTAAGATAATTAATATTAAATATGTATTAAATTTTTTTAAGTTAATTTTTTCTTCATAGAACCTAGAAAGTGCATATATCTGTGAGATAATTAATACAAAAACTCCTAAAAATAAGCTTATACTAATCACAAATACTCAACTCCTTTTTATATAATGAAGATAACATATTTATTTTCTCTCCATTATCAAATTCAATAATATTTTTATGTTTGTCTATTGTTCTAACTCTATCCATATTAACAAAGCAACTTCTATGCGATTGTCTTAGACAGTTATTACATAATTTATTAAGTTCTTTTAGTGTTAGGTTTACTTTGTATTTTGAATAACTTGTATTTATCGTACATTTTCTGTCATTATCTTCTTTGCAAATATATAGAATATCTTTGATTAAAATGTTATATAAAGAACCTGAATCACTAAATTTTATTGATGGTCTATGATTAATAAACTCAAGTGCTTTGTTTATAGATTTGCGTAGTTTGTTTTCAAAATCATCAAATTTACATATAAAATTTAAAAACATTAAATCGTCTTTTAGCAGGATTAATCCTGCTTCATTATGAACTGTTGCGAAAATAATGATACTATCAACGTCATTTTTTCTTATCTTTCGTGCAACATCAATTCCTGATGCTTGTCTTGTTTCTATATCCATAATATATATTTTATTTGGTAAATTTGAATTCATTAATTTAAAAAATTTTTCGTCGTATTCACTAAATGAGTGTGTTTTGTAAATGAATTTATTTTTCATCATAACCTTGGTAATTGTGTTTACTATAATTTCTAAAAATTTATTGTTATCGTCTACTGCTATAAAATTAATCATTTTCCTCATCCCTTATTTTTTACGTTTGCTAAAAGTTAATCTACCCTATATAATATTACCATATTTTCACTAATAAAGCAAAAAAATTTGGAATTATTTAGAAATATGTCGAAAAAAAGGTTAAACACCAAAGTTAACCTTTTTCTTTTTCAATATATATTTTCTTAACCAATCGAATGGTATTACTGTTAATGCTAGTAAAAGCATGAAGTTAAATTCAAAGAGATTGAGTCCAACGGTTCTAAATAGATTACCACCAAAGTAAATTAGTATTATTTGGACAATGGCTATAAATATTATTACGGATAAGAAGACTTTATTTTTTAGTAAATTGGCGAAAACATTGATTCGACTTGTTCTGGCGTTGAAACTATTGAATATTCCTATGAATATAAATAGTCCAAAAAAGGCACTCATTAGATATTCGTTATTGATTCCATCTCTAAACATTTTGGCAATAATTGGTAGTTTTAAGAATAGTATGCAAAGAAGTGAGGAATAAATTCCAGTTACAATTATTTCATTTTTCATGTAATCATTGATAATGGCTTCGTCTTTTCTTTTTGGTTGTTCTTCCATATATTCAAGTAATGGTGGTTCGTAGGCAAAGGCAATTCCTGCTAAGGTATCCATTACCATGTTTATCCATAGCATTTGAATTACGGTTACTGGTGTTTCTATGCCGATAAATGGTCCAATAATGGATAGTCCTACTGCGCAGATATTAACAGTTAATTGAAATATAATGAATTTTCTGATACTTTTGAAGATGGTTCTACCGTATAGTATAGCATTGGATATCGACATAAAGTTATCATCCATTATTATAATATCGCTGGCTTCTTTGGAGACTTCGGTTCCGCTTCCCATAGCAAAGCCGACGTCGGCTCTTTTTAAGGCTGGTGCATCGTTTACTCCATCTCCTGTCATTCCTACTACAAGGCCTAATTCTTGGCTAATTCTAACTAATCGGCTCTTATCTTTGGGTAATGAGCGGGCTACGATGCGTAAATTGGGAATAATTTTTTTTACTTCTTCATCTGTCATGTTGTTTAGTTCTGTACTTGTTATGATTAAGTCTTTTTCATTTGTTATTATTCCTACTTCTTTTCCGATTGATGTGGCGGTTGTTTTGTTATCACCTGTTATCATTACTGTTTGGATATGTGCTTTTTTTACTAGTTCTAGGCCTTTGATTGAATCGGTTCTTATTTCGTCTTTTATAAATAATAGTCCTATAAATATTAAGTCATTTATGTCTTCTTCGTTGTTGTATGCTAAGGCTAAAACTCGGATGCCGTTACTGGCTTTTTGATTGATTAGATTATTTATGTTTTTTTTGTCATATAGGTATTTTATTGTTCCTGTTTCGGTGTAGTATTTTTTGCACTTATTTAATATAACTTCGGGTGCGCCTTTGACAAGATTGTATTTTTTTATTCCATCGGATATTATGGTACTTGAATATTTGTTTTTACTATCGAATGGTGTGGATGATATTTTTTTTATTGTTTCAATTTTATTACTTTTTATAAAGCCTAGAACTGCTCTATCGGTTATATTTCCGCCTATTATTTTACCATTGCTGTAGGTACTTGCATTATTGTATAGGCATGATAGTTTAACCATGTTGTGAAGTGTTTGATATTTTATTAAGTCTGTTTCTTTGGCGTATTCTTTTAGGTTTCCGCTCATAAAGCCAACTACTTCTAGTTTGCCTTTGGTTATAGTTCCTGTTTTATCTGTAAAAAGGATGTTGATACTTCCGGCTGTTTCTATGCCGACCATTTTTCTTACCATGACGTTATTTTTTATCATTCTTTTCATGTTTGATGATAGAACTAGTGTTATCATCATTGGTAGTCCTTCTGGTACTGCGACAACTATTACGGTTACGCTTAATGTTAGGGCATATAGTAGATATCCAAACATTGTTCTAAAGTTGGTAATTGTTTCTATTATTTGTTTTAATTCAAAGTTGTTGTCGATTATTATAACGTTAAATAGATATGATATGCTTACTAATATTGCGCCAATATATCCTAATTTACTTATGCTTTGTGCTAGGCCTCTTAGTCTTATTTTTAATGGACTATCTGGTTGTTTTTCTTGTAGTTCTGAGGCGATTTCACCATAGAAGGTTTTGTCGCCTACGGCTGTTACTAACATGGTGCTTGTTCCTGAATAGACGACTGTTCCTCGAAATAGTCGTGATTTTTCTGTTATGTTTTTTAGGTTTTGGCATGGTGTTTTTTTTATTTCTTTGGCTTCGCCGTTTATGGTTGATTCATCGACGTTTATGTTTCCATTTATTATTACGCCGTCGGCTGGTATTTTGTCGCCTGGTTCTAGTAAAACAATGTCGTTTACTACGACTTCGTCAATGTTTATTTCTTCAATTTTATTATTTCTTTTGACACGGCATTTTAATTTTGAGGATTCTTCTTGAAGTTTTAGGAAGGCTTTTTCGCTTCCATATTCTGATATTGTTGAGATAAATGATGCGATGAAGATCGCTATTACGATGCCAACTGTTTCGTACCAGTCAAAGTTTTTGATGAGGAATATGACTTTTATTCCTAGCGCTATTAGTAGTATTCTAATTATTGGATCGCCAAATGAGGATAGAAATAATTTTATGAATCCTTCTCTTTTTTTACTTGATATTATATTTTTTCCGTATTTTTCTCTGTTTTCTATAACTTGTTTGTTGCTTAGTCCGTTATTTGTTTCCATTGTTTTGTCCTCCTAATTAAATATATTTGGTTTAAGTAAAAAAATATATTTATTTAGTCGACATATTGCGTTAAAGTTTCTAAGTATATGTTTATGGTATATTTTTTTTGCGATTTTATCAATTTTAATAATTGGTAAATTTTTTTTTACCGATTTTTAAAATTTGCTAGACAGATTTTTAATTTTCTGTATATATTCTTTAGCAAATTATGAAAATTACGCATTTGCGCAACATTTTATTACATGTTATTCTTTATTTGTTGACAAAAAATTTACTCAATAGGAAGGAAGATATTATGTCAAAAGAATTTATTGCGATGGGTTATGACCCATTATTTAAAAAAATGTATGGTGATGCGGATGATTCAAGAAAAGCTGCTTTTATCGTTAGTGAGTTTCTAGATATTCCATACGAAGATATTAAAGATAATATTTTTATCAAAGGCAATGATATTAATAACCGTAATAAAAATGATAAGAAAAGAGCTGTTGATGTTCTTATTCATATTGTTTTATCTACAGGAGGTGAATACATTAATTTAGAAGCCAATTTATTTAATTATTCGCAAAGGTTAATTGATAGAAATGTTGGGTATTTAACTCATGTATTTTC
>CANRPB010000009.1 GCA_947632415.1 uncultured Bacilli bacterium | reverse complement strand
TGCATGGTTGTATAATAATCTAACAGATTGTGAAACTTATGGTTGTAGTAAAAAAACAAATACTGCCAATGCATATGGATATTGGACGTCTTCTCCTAACGCCGGCTACTCCTTTAGCGCGTGGCGGGTGGACCGCATTGGCTACTTGAGCGGCATCAACGTGAACTATGATCACGCCTACGGCGTTCGCCCAGTTATAACCGTCTCAAAAGATAAATTTATCAATGAATAAAATTAAAATAAGACATGTGTAATTTATACACAAATAACTAAAATGACTATTAATATATTTAATAGTTATTTTTTAAATATTAAAATCACAAATAAAAAAATATATCATAAAATATTATAGGTGATTATATGGAAATATTTAAAGGATCAGGCGTCGCACTAGTAACACCCTTTGATAAATATGGCAATGTAGATTATGAAACACTAAAAAAACTAATTGACTTTCAAATTGAAAATGAAACCGACGCCATTATAATATGTGGAACAACTGGTGAATCATCAACACTATCATATGAAGAACACCAAAAATGCATTCAAACATGCATAGAACACGTAAATAAAAGAATACCAGTAATAGCAGGAACAGGCTCAAATTGTACAAAATCAGCCATTACTATGTCCAAAGAAGCCGAACAACTAGGAGCAGATGGACTATTAATAGTAACACCATACTATAATAAAACAACTCAAAAAGGACTAATAAACCATTACTCAAAAATAGCCGAACAAGTTAAAATACCAATAATTTTATATAATGTTCCAAGTAGAACAGGATGCAATATTGAACCAGAAACAGTAAAAGAAATTGTAAAAAGAAACCCCAATGTAGTAGCGATCAAAGAAGCCTCAGGAAACATAACCAATGTCGCTAAAATAATAGATCTACTAGAAGGAAAAATAGACGTATATTCAGGAAATGATAACCAAATAGTACCTATTTTATCACTAGGGGGAATTGGAGTTATTTCCGTAGTAGCAAACATACTACCACGAGAAACTCACAACTTAGTAATGAATTACTTAAATGGTAACCAGGAAAAAAGCAAAGAAGAACAAATTAAAATGTTAAAATTAATCAAAACACTATTCAAAGAAGTAAACCCTATACCAGTAAAAAAAGCCCTAGAACTAATGCATATGTGTGAAGGAACACTAAGAGAACCACTAATAGAAATGGAAGAAGAACATACTAAACAACTTATTAAAGAAATGCAAAACTATGGAATTAAATTCTAAAGTCATACTATTATGACTTTTTTAAGTATTTACTAACTTTTCTATAATCATAAAGCGTAACAAAAATGATATTAGCGCTAGTGGCAAAAATCAACCCCCACATACCAATATGAACACTACAACCAATCATCAAAACCAACGTTCTAATAATCATACCAAACAAAGTTCCCTTCATCGAATCATTAGCTTTACCCATAGCCTGTAAACTACTACTTATAGGAGCCTGAATATAATGAAGCAAACAAACAACAGCCATAACCTTAATATAAGGAATACCCTGAGTAGTATTATAAATAAGTTTTAAAGGAATATCCGGTATAAACAAGAAAATAAGCGTAGCAGGAACACCAATTAAAAGAGAATAAAAAATACCCTGTCTAATCTTATTCTTGGTATATCCCAAATTTCCATGAGAATAATTATAACTTATAATAGGAATTAAAGCCTGACTAATAGCCAAAGTAAAAAAAGAAGGAAGCAACACTAATGGCATAACATAACCATTAATAATACCATACTCATTAACAATAAAAGAATTATCATAACCACTTTTAAGCAAAAAATAAGTCATAATAATTGGCTCAAAAAAATAACCAATATTTCCAATCAATCTACTACCAGTAGTTGGTAAACTAATACCCAAAACATCACGAATATTATTCTTATCAAACTCCAAATCCTTCTTAGTAATCTTAAAATTCTTAGGTAAAAAGAAAAACAAAATGAAAATAGAAGTTAACTCACTAAAAATATTAGACAAAACAATAAACGCTATAGCGTAAGGAATACCCTTAATAAGAAAAATAGGAACCCCAATCATAATCACAATAAGTCGCACAACATCCTCAGTAATATTAGAAACAATATGCGGAATCATCATTTGTTTACCAAAAAAATAACCCCTCAAAATACTAGAAATACTAATAAACGGTAAAACAAAACCAATACAAATCAAAGCATAATTAATTCTCGGCTCATGAAGTAAATTAGAAGCAATATAATTACTAAAAAAAAGCAAAAAAATCATAATTAAAACATTAATAAAAAGTGTAATAGGAAAACTTAAAAACACCAAATTTTTATTATTTCTCTTATTCTCCGCCACAAGTTTACTAATTGCCACCGGAAGACCAAGAGAAGCAATACTAATAAAAAGCATAAAAGTAGGCGAAACAAGCATATAAATACCAATACCCTCAGTACCTAAAAGCCTTGTCATAACAATCTTAATAAACATCCCAATAATCTTTGTAATAAAACCACCAATAAGCAAAATAAAAGTAGACTTAACAAACTTATTTTTCATATGAGCCTCCAACTGATAAAATATATGCGAATGCCTATTTAAAAATAAATAAATTTGTTTTATAATATTAATATCGGAGGGATAAAATGCAAACAGACTTTAAAAATTTAGAAGAACTAAAAAAAAGAATCACCCCAGCCCTAACATCCAAAATAAAAGAACTAAAAACCAATTATTTAAAAATAACCGAAGAAGATATCTGGACCTACTTAAAGAAAAAATGGCAACACGAAAAAAACTTAACACTATATGACATCATAAACGATATCTTTAAATTAGACTATGAAACAATAAGCGATTATAAAATAAAAAGGAGTATGCCAAATGACTAAAATAAATGAAAACTTAACCTTTGAAACACTAATGAAAAAAATAAAAACATATATAACCGATCAAGAAAAATTAGAATTGATTACCCAAGCCTACGATTTAGCCAATAACAAACACTACGGACAATTCAGAAGAAGCGGAGAAAGTTACATAACTCACCCTTTAAATGTTGCCTACATTCTAACCGAAATAAACGCAGACTATGAAACATTATGTGCTGCTCTTTTACACGACGTTGTTGAAGACTGTAACGTAACTTTAGAAGAAATACAAGAACAATTCGGAGACAATATAAAAATTCTTGTCGATGGCGTAACCAAAATCAACAAACTTAGTTTTGGAGCCGAAAAAGAAGCCGAGCTTGCTAACCAAAGAAAAATACTAGTAGGACTTGCCGATGATGTCAGAGTAATCATTGTAAAATTAGCCGATCGCCTTCACAACATGCGAACCCTTTGGGCAATACCAGAACCACGTCAAAAAGCCAAAGCCAAAGAAACCCTAGACATTCTAGTTCCCATAGCGCATCGCCTTGGAATGTACAAAATAAAAAGCGAACTAGAAGATTTATCACTTCGTTACTACAAACCAGAAGTATACTTCGGAATAGTCGAAAGATTAAACAAAACCAAACAAGAAAGAGACAAAATCGTCAAAGAAATGCTAACAAGTGTTTCCCAACTACTTGATGAAAACAACATCAAACACGAAATAAAAGGACGAGCCAAAAGCATCTATAGCATTTACAACAAAATGGATAAAGGAAAAAGTTTCAATGACATCTATGATCTAAACGCCCTAAGAATATTCGTTAATACCATTCCTGAATGCTATCAAGTATTAGGAATCATTCACTCAAAATATACCCCTAAACCAAATCGTTTCAAAGACTATATCGCTATGCCCAAAAGCAACATGTATCAATCACTTCACACCACAATATTTGGAAACAACGGCTATTTATTTGAAATTCAAATTAGAACCTACAAAATGGACGAAATAGCAGAAAATGGTATCGCATCCCACTGGTCATACAAAGAAGGAAATAAAAAAACCATGCAAGACATCATGGAAAAAAAATTATTCTTCTTCAAAAGCATAATGGAACTACAAGAAGAAAACGATCAAGAATTTGTCGAATCTGTTAAACAAGACGTCTTTGAAAACACCATCTATGTCTTCACACCAAATGGAAATGTAATTGAACTACCAAATGGAGCAACCCCACTTGACTTTGCCTACAAAGTCCACACCGATGTTGGAAACACCACCGTCGGCGCACTCGTAAACGACAACATTGTTCCCTTAACATATCAACTAAAAACTAACGACATCGTAAAAATCAATACCAGCAAAAACTCATCCCCAAACCGTCAATGGCTAAATATCGTAAAAACCCATCAAGCCAAAAACAAAATAAAAAACTACTTCAACAAAATAGAAAAAAACGAATTTATAAAAAAAGGTGAAGAAGCCCTAATTCGTGAATTAAAAAGAAAAAAAATAAAAGAAAACGAATTTCTAAACGAGACCAACATTGAAAAAATACTAACTGCCTATAAACTAAAAAATATCGAAGAACTATATACCAATATTGGAAGTAATAAAATAGTTGTAGGCTCAATTATAAACCTTATTACTAAAGAAGAAAAAACCAAAGAAGAAATCGTTTTAGACAAAATTCAAAACAAATCCCTTGAAAAAGAAAATGCCAAAACAGATGTCATTGTTGAAGGCATAGACAACATCAAAATAAACATTTCAGCATGCTGTAATCCTATACCAGGCGATAATATAATGGGCTATATTACCAAAGGAAGTGGAATATCCATTCATATCGATACATGTCCTAATATAAGAAACGCTGAAGAAAGACTAATCGATGTTCACTGGAATAAAACAACAACAAAAAGATACCCCGTAAACCTATTAGTAACAACCAACAACACCAAAAATATTCTAGTCGATATCATCGCCAAAACAACCAACAACAACATCACCGTCACTAGCATTAATGTTCTAAACGAAAACACCAGATATAAACTAACGATTCTTGTCGAAAACAAAGAAATTTTAACCAAACTAATAAACGATCTAAACAGTATCCCTGACACCATAAAAATAGAAAGATTGATGCAATGAAAACAGTAATTACAAGAGTAGAAGAAGCAAGCGTTACAGTAAACAATCAAGAAATATCAAAAATAAAAAACGGACTACTAATATTAGTAGGATTCACCAATAACGATAACGAACAAAAAATCAATTACATGGTAGATAAAATTCTAAACCTAAGAATATTTGATGATACTAACGGAATTATGAATAAATCAGTGCTAGACATAAAAGGAAGCATTCTATCCGTCTCACAATTTACTCTCTATGCCGACACCAAAAAAGGTAGAAGACCAAGTTATAAACAAGCCCTAAACAAAGAAGAAGCAATCAAACTTTATCAAATTTTTAACGACAAACTAAAAAAACACATAGACACCAAGACCGGTATCTTTAAAGAAGACATGAAAGTAACAAGCATCAATGACGGTCCAGTAACAATCATTATCGAAAATTAAAAAATTATTCCATAAACCAAAAAAAATAGTGCAAATTCCAAAAAAGCCTTTTTTTTTATCCTAAAAAATTGTATAATTATTCAAGATAGGAGTGTATAAAATGTTAGGAAATATAATCGCAGTTGAAGAAAACGAAGTTTTAGTAAAACTAAATATAGACCTAAATAAAGTTCAAAACTTAATAAATCTCATGGTTATCATGGAAGATGAAAACAAAAAAATAATAGGCGAAATAATAAATATAAAAGACGGAATCGCTTATATAAATCTATTAGGAGAACTTCAAAATGAAAAATTTGTATATGGAGTCATAAATAAACCAAGTTTTTCATCAGTTATAAAATTAATTTCAAAAGAAAAAATACCAATGATAATAAGTACAGAAGAATTCATAGAAGACAAACACCTCTACCTTGGAACAAGTCCTATCTATGAAGGTGTAAAAATAAACGTTGATGTAAATGACTTCTTCAGTAATCACTTTGCTATATTCGGATCAACAGGAAGTGGTAAATCATGCAGTGTTGCTCGTCTTTTTCAAAATCTTTTCGCCAAACCAAGCAGTATTCCATACCGTTCAAGCATCTTCATTTTTGATGCCTACGGTGAATACCACACAGCATTCGAAAAACTAAACGAAGTAGTACCAGAAATAAGTTTCAAATACTATACGACCAACGTTGATGAAACATATGAAAAAATACTAAAAATACCATTTTGGTTATTAGATACAGATGACATTGCTTTATTACTTGACTGTACCAAACCAACGCAACTACCAATTATCGAAAAAGCCTTAAAACTAGTAACAATATTTGCTCGAGAAGAAAAACTAGTCATCAAACACAAAAACGATATTGTGGCTCGTGCTATACTAGATATACTAACAAGTGGTAAAAATCCAGCCCAAATAAGAGATCAAGTATTTTCCATATTATCATACTACAACACAAGCGAATTAAACCTTGAAACGCCAATTTTTCAACCAGGATACACAAGACCTTTAAAACAATGTCTTTTAATTGATGCCACTGGAAAAATTAGAGATATGGAACTATTAATGACATTCATGCAAAAATTTACCGACGATACATTAGAATTAAACCTTCCTGATGGAACATATAAATATACGCTAAACGACTTTAAAGACGCCCTTGACTTCGCACTTATAAGCGAAGGAATATTAAAAAGCGAAAAAATATTTGACGATACCAACGTATTAAAAGTAAGACTTCACTCTTTATTAACAGGAAACTACAGCAAGTATTTTGAATACGAAAAATTCGTGTCAAAAGACCAATATATCAAAGAACTATTATCCGCACCAAATGACAGAAAAGCACAAATAATCAACTTCAACATCAACTATGTTGACGATAGATTTGCCAAAACCATAACTAAAATTTATTCAAAAATGCTCTTTGACTATGCTAAAGAACTAAAAGAAAGAGCCACTATTCCTTTCCATATCATACTAGAAGAAGCCCACAGATACGTTCAAAACGATAACGACATAAATTTACTAGGATACAACATCTTTGACCGTATTACCAAAGAAGGTAGAAAATATGGTGTCCTATTAGGACTTATCTCACAAAGACCATCAGAATTATCCGATACGTCAATATCACAATGTAGTAACTTTCTAATATTTAATATATTACATCCAATTGACTTAAACTACATTAAAGAAATGGTTCCTAATGTAACAACTGAAATAGTAAAAAAATTAAAAACCCTTCAACCAGGAAATTGTATTGCCTTTGGAAATGCCTTTAAAGTACCAGTATTTATTAAATTTGAAATGCCAAGACCCGCACCATCAAGTAGTAGTTGTGATATAAGTAAAGTTTGGTTCATAAATAAAAGATAAAATAACAACCATCAAAAAAAATCGACATAATAATATACAAAAATCATCCATAATATAAATGGGTGATTTTTATGAAAACATATCATTTATTTGGTATCAAAAAAGAACTATACGAAATATATAAAAACAAAACATACTCCCTATACAAACTACTATATAATTTATATAACCTAAATAAAAGCGATCTAACATACGGAGTAGCGCTATACAATCAATTATGCGATATAATTAACATAAAAAAAATAAAATACTACTTTGAATTACTAGAAAAAATTAGAATAGGAAAAAATAAATACCAATTAATAGAAAACAACGAAAAAAATACCATAATTATAAAACCATCGCATATTATATATAAAACAAGTAATATTAACGAAACAATACTATATATACTAGACAACTATTCAAACTACATATTCATGTGTAATTTTAAAGACAACGAATTTTACTGGATTAAAGAAAAAATCAATGATTAGTATTGAACAAAAACAAAAAATTTAGTAAAATATAAACGGAGAGGAAGATAATATGGCACTATTTTTTGATATATTAAAAGTATTAATAGGAATAATAATTGGAGGAATTGCTGGTTTCTTAATCGCTAGAAACTACATGAAAAGTTACATGAAAAAAAATCCTCCAATAAACGAACAAATGATAAAGGCAATGATGAGTCAAATGGGTCGAACACCAAGCCAAAAGCAAGTAAATCAAATGATGAAATCAATGTCAAAATACATGGACTAAATCATTTTGATTTTTTTTGTATATCAAAAATTTCCCTTCAAGGAGTAATACATTATCAGAAAGGAAGTACTAAATGCAAAATATAAAAAACATTATCATAAAATTACAACAAGAAAAACCCAGTATCTATAATTACCTAATAGAAGACATTGAAACATATCTAATATCCCTAAACTATAACACTAGAAATTGGAAATACAGCAATTTAAATCTAAATATCCAAGAAGTCGTAGCGCTAAAAGAATATTTAAAACACGGAAAAAAACCAAAACCTAATCAAGAGGAAAAAATAATTACATCAATAACGCAATATATTAGTAAGATAGAGTCCAAAGAAAACTTAATAAAAAACGAAAACTCAATCGAAGAACTAGGACTATCTTCATACATAATAAATCGCTTAAAAAACGAAAATATTAACTACATATACGAATTAATAGAACTAATAGATTCCCTAGATAACATAAATAAAATAGGGCCCAAATCAAAAAAAACAATCTTAGAATCCTTAAAAAAAATTATGATATTAAATATAACCCAAACGATAAAACATAAATAAAAGTCAAAACAAATAAAATATTATGGGAGGTATAAAATGAACCCCATAATAGGAATTATTGGCAAAGAAGAAACATTACCAAGCCAAAATAAAATAATATACTCCTATGAAGAAATAATCAAAAAAATAATAACATCTGGTGGCATACCGATTCAAATAAATCTCATAGGCAACACAATTGAAACAAAAGAACTAATCAAAAAATTAAACGGTATTATATTACAAGGTGGATATGATTATACCAAAGAAGAAATAGAAATAGTAAAATATGCATACAACGAAGACGTACCATTATTAGGAATATGCCTAGGCATGCAAACAATGGGAGTAGCCTTTGGTGGCACCTTAAAAAAAATCAAAAACCATAACATTCCCAACAAAGACAAAATCCATGAAGTAATAATAAGTAAACAATCCAAAATATATGAAATCATTAAAAAAGAAAAAATAATAGTTAACTCAAGACATAACTATGCCCTAAAAAACACCAACCTAGATATAACTGGCATAAGTACAGACAATATCATTGAAATAATAGAAGACAAAACCAAAAAATTCTTCATCGGCGTGCAATGGCACCCTGAATCATTAGAAGATGAAGACTCCAAAAAAATATTCGCATACTTTGTAAATATAGAAAAAAAGAGGTAAAAAAATGAAAATAAAATACGAACTAACAAAAAAAGATAACAATGCAAGACTAGGTAAAATATACACTAATCATGGCACTTTTGAAACACCTATGTTCATGCCCGTAGGAACACTTGCTAATGTAAAAACATTAACACCAGAACAAGTAAAAGCAACCCATGCAGGAATAATTCTTTCTAACACATATCATCTTTGGTTAAGACCAGGAGAAGATGTAGTAAAAAAAGCCGGAGGTCTTCATAAATTTATGAACTACGATGGTCCCATTTTAACTGACAGTGGTGGATTTCAAGTCTTTTCCCTAGCCAAAAACAAAAAAAAAGACATAAAAGAAGAAGGAGTTTACTTCAAAAGTCATATTGACGGAAGAGAACTCCTTCTAACCCCGGAATTATCTATTCAAATTCAAAATAAACTTGATAGTGATATCGCGATGAGTTTTGACGAATGTATTCCATACCCAGCAGATTACGAATACGCCAAATCAAGCACTGAAAGAACTCTAAGATGGGCTAAAAGAGGAAAAGATGCCCATCAAAACGAAAAACAATCACTATTTGGTATTATTCAAGGAGGGGCATACGAAGACCTGAGAAAATACTCTGCCATTGAAACTGTTAAAATGGACTTTGACGGCTATTCAATAGGAGGGACAAGCGTTGGTGAAGGCAAAACCACCATGTATAAAATGATAGATGATGCCATTAAATATCTACCAGAAGATAAACCAAGATATTTAATGGGAGTAGGGGAACCCATTGATATTCTAGAAGGCGTAGAACGAGGAATAGACATGTTCGATTGTGTTCTTCCCACCAGACTTGCTAGACACGGAAATGCTTTTACCAAAGAAGGGAAAATCAACCTAAAAAACGCCAAATACAAAGAAGATTTTTCACCAATTGAAAACGACTGTGATTGCTACACGTGCAAACACTATACCAAAAGTTATATAAGACATTTAATCACATCAAATGAAGTCTTAGGAGGAACCCTCTTATCAATTCACAACATAAGATTTCTAGTCCATCTCACAGAAGAAATAAGAGACGCCATTAACCAAAAAAACTTTCAAGAATATAAACAAAAATTTATAGAAAAATACAAAAATAATATACATTAACGTATATTATTTTTCCTCTTTTCTAAAACTAATTCCCACCATACCACCAAACAAAGAACTAACGAGAATAATAATAGAAAACACAATAAACTTCACATTAAAAGTATAATCAAAACCCAAATAATCAATAAGCGCCACAATAACCAAAAACAAAGCCCCAAACTTAATTCCTTCAAGCCATCCTTTCTTTAAAGCCCTTTTACCCAAAACAAAACTACCAACAAAAACTGATAAAATCAAATTAAAAATCATAAAAAACACAAACAAACCATTATTAATAAAATTAATATAATTAAACAAAGTTAAAACAAATGTAAGCACCAAAATAAGCCCAAAACAAAACAAACAAGCAAGCCCTAATTTTTTTAAATAAGCCATAAAAACCTCCTAATAAATTTTATTAAATGAATAAAAAAATATGATAAATGCCATAATAAAAATGGTGATAACATGTACTATATAATAATATTTAAAACAATACTTCTATACTTCTTCATCGTTTTAGCATACCGAATAATGGGAAAAAAAGAAGTAGGAAAACTAAGCATCATCGATCTAATAGTATCAATCTTAATAGCTGAACTAGCCGCCATATCAATTGAACAATACGAATCATCAATCTTAATATCAGTAATACCAATCCTATGCTTAGTTATAATAGAAGTATTATTCAGTTACGTAGGACTAAAAAGTCCCAAATGGCGTAAAATGATAGAAGGAACCCCAATCGTTATAATCAAAGACGGCAAACTAAACTTTGAAGCCATGAAAAAACTAAGATACAGTCTTGATGATCTAATAAGTCAACTACGAGAACAAAGCATCAAAAGTATCGAAGAAGTCAACTATGCCGTTTTAGAAAACAACGGAAAACTATCAGTATTTGAAAAAGAAACAGAATATCCACTACCAATCATTATGGATGGACAAATTGACTACAACGTCCTAAAAGACATGAACAAAAATAAAGACTGGATTTACAATATCCTTAAAAAAAACAAAATTGAACTAGAAAACGTCTTCTATGCTTTCTATACTAAAAACAAAACATACATAATAAAAAAAGACGAACTAAATTAATATAAATAACTCATAGAAGTTATTTTTTATTGACTATTAACGCGAACAAATGTTAAAATAAGCTCAAGGTGGTAAAATGATTAAAACAATAGAAAACAACAGTATAATAATAATACCTAATAATAAAAAAAATGATCTAATTAAACAATTAAACCAACAATTACTAAATATAAAAATTATGTCAATGGAAGAATTAATCAAAAAATTTACCTTTGATTACAACGAAAAAACAATCTTTGAACTAATGACCCAAGAAAACATCAACTACGACATAGCCGAAAACTATATCAAAAATATATACTATATTGAAAACAAAAACTATCACAATCCTAAACTAAATAAACTAGTAGAAATAAAAAATTATCTTCAAAAACAAAATCTTTTAATATACGATTCTTTATTCAAAAATTATATCAAAAATAAAAAAATATACATTCTATATGATTACATAACTAAATATGAAAACCAAATTCTAAATGAAATAAACCAAATAACCGAAGTAAAAAAACTAGAAATAAATTATCAAAATTACACTCCAGTTATTCATGAATTTGCAACTATAAATGAAGAAGTAAACTTTGTTGCCTACAATATATGTGCCTTAATTGATAAAGGAATTGACATCAATAAAATAAAATTAGTAAACGTTTCCAAAGAATATTATCACGAAATAAAAAAAACCTTCAAATTTTATAATATTCCCATTAATATAGAAAAAAAACGAATCTATGGAACTAAAATCATAAACGATTTTATTAAAAACTATCAAGAAGACATCAATGATACTTTAAAATATATTCAACAAAACTATAATTTAAACAATGAACAAAATTTAGAAATATATAATCAACTAATAAACATATTAAACGAATATTCATGGTGTTCAAACTACATAGAGATAAAAGAACTAATCATAAACAAACTAAAAACAAAAACCATAACCCCTTTAAATAATAACGCTATTGAAATAACAAATCTTGAAAACATAACTGACGAATACACATTCATCCTTAACTTTAATCAAGGAAATATGCCCAAAATATACAAAGATGAAGACTATATCGACGATTTAACTAAACAAAAACTAAATCTAGAAACAGCCATTGAAAAAAATATAATCGAAAAAGAAAAAACAATCAAACAAATAAAAAACATTAAAAACTGCACCATTACATATAAACTAAAAACACCATTTGCTTCATTTTATCCATCAAGTATTATCGAGGAATTAAACACCGACGTTATCAAAAAGCATGAAATATCAAACATAAGTTACTCCGAAATTAATGACCAAATAACTCTAACCAAAAAACTAGACAATCTAATAAAATACGGTATTAAAGATGATACCCTAGAAACCCTTTACGCTAACTATCAAATACCATATCTCACTTACAATAACCAATACACTAAAATAAATAAAGACGCACTAAATAACTACTTAAACGACAAACTACTATTATCATACTCAAGCATGGATAATTACTACCACTGCGCTTTTAAATACTACATCAACAACATATTAAAATTAAATCCTTATGAAGAAACATTCGCAACTAAAATTGGAACCCTTTTTCATACAACCTTAGAACAAACTTTAAAAAACAATGACGACTATAAAAAATATTGGGATCAACTAGTGTCATCCCTTCAACTAACCAACAAAGAAAAGTTTTTTATAGACCTATTAGAAGAAACAATACAAGAAGACATTAAAACAATTAGAGAACAACTAAAATACTGCCAACTAAAAGAAACAAAATACGAAGAAAAAATATACGTAAATAACGCAAAAGTAACATTCATGGGTATTATCGATAAACTAATGTATCAACCCCTAGAAGACAAAACTGTAGTAGCGCTAATAGACTACAAAACAGGAAACACCAGCATTGATTTAAACCGAACCTATTACGGCCTAAGCCTACAATTACCAACTTATTTGTACCTTGCCAGCAACTCCAATTTAAAAAACATCAAGATAGCAGGATTCTACATTCAAAATATCATTCCTAAACGAGATGAAGAAAACGATGCTCTAAAACTAAAAGGTTTTTCAACTACTGATAAAGAAATACTAAAACAATTTGATAATGCCTACGAAAACAGTAATATGATAAAAGGAATGCGCACCAAAACAGACGGTGAATTTTACAGTTACACTAAAGTATTAACCAACCAACAAATGGATAATCTAATTAACCTAGTCGATCAAAAAATAAAAGACGCAAGTACCAATATTTTAAATGCCGAATTCAATATCAATCCCAAGCAGATAGGCTATGGAAAAGATGCTTAGTAGGATGTGAATACTGTACATTCAAAGACCTTTGCTTTAAACAAGAAAAAGACATCGTCCACTTAAAAGAACAAGACTATCATCAATTTTTAGGAGGTGAAGAAAATGCCTAATTGGACTAAAGAACAACTCGAAGCCATTAATCAAGAAGGAGAAAATATTATCGTGAGTGCTGGGGCAGGATCAGGAAAAACAGCCGTTTTAACACAAAGAGTAATTAGAAAACTAGAAACAGTCGACATAGATAAACTCTTAATACTAACATTTACCAAAGAAGCCGCCAATGAAATGAAAGAAAGAATCAGAAAAGCCATCAAAAAAAATCCCAACTTAAAAAAACAACTTGATATAGTAGACTCAGCATACATAACCACCTTTGACTCTTTTTCATTAGCGCTAGTAAAAAAATACTACTATCTTTTAAATATAAGTCCCAAAATATCTATAATCGACGCCAGTATTATCAATCTAGAAAAACAAAAATACATCGATGACATCTTTGATAACCTATACCAAGTTAAAGACTCTAAATTCACTAATTTAATCAAAGACTTTTGTATCAAAGACGACGACCAAATAAAAAAATACATCATCGAATTAAACAATAAACTAGATCTTAAATACGATAAAACCAACTATTTAGATACATATATCAAAAAATACTTTGATGATAACGTAATAGATACACATATTAAAGAATACATTGAACTCATAAAACAACAACTTGAAAATATAACCATAATTTTAAAAGACATCGAATATACTGCCGATGCCAAATTTTACAATAACTTATTAGAAACCATAACCCCTTTATTAAACAGTAGCACCTACGAAGAGATAAGAAACAATATAAATGTATCTATCCCTAGACTACCCAAAAACAGTTCCGAAGAACTCAAAAAAAACAAAGAAAAAATAAAAGAAATTACTGACTATATCAAAGACTTAACAAAAGAAGATCTAGATACCATTAAAAACAGCATTCTAATGACCCAAGAAAACATAAGTGTTATCACTGAAATCATAAAAACACTAGATCAAAAAATAATGCAATATAAACATCAAAACCAAATGTATGAATTTAACGATATAGCCAAAATGGCCATTAGACTTTTAACCGAAAACGACAACATAAAAACAGAACTAAAAAACTACTACAATGAAATCATGGTTGATGAATATCAAGATACTAATGACCTTCAAGAACAATTTATTAACCTCATTGCCAACGACAACGTTTATATGGTAGGGGACATCAAACAATCAATCTATCGCTTTAGAAATGCCAACCCCAACATCTTTAGAAATAAATACAATCAATACGAACAACACAATCAAGGCATAAAAATCGATCTTTTAAAAAACTTTAGATCAAGACAAGAAGTTTTAGACAACATTAATCTAATCTTTAATCTTGTTATGGACGATAAAATAGGGGGAGCAGAATACAAACAAACACACCAAATGATATTCGGTAACACCACCTATATAAATGAAGGAAAAACAAATCAAAACTACAACTTTGAAATATACAACTACACCTATGACGATAAAACATATACCAAAGAAGAAATAGAAATTTTTACTATCGCCACTGACATCAAAAACAAAATTGAGAATCACTATCAAGTATTCGATAAAGACAAACTAATTGTCAGAGACGCTAAATACGAAGACTTCTGTATCATAATGGATCGTAACACCGAATTTTCTAAATATAAAAAAATATTTGAATACATGCACATTCCACTAACTTTATATCAAGACTCCCAATTAACATTAGAAAATGACATCTTTGTTTTAAAAAATATCATGAACTTTATTATTAAAGTAAAAAACAAAGAATACGATACTTTATTCAAATATTATTATACAAGTATATCGAGAAGTTACCTATATCAAATATCCGATAATGACATCTTTGAAACCCTAACAACCAATAACTTTTTCAAAACCGATATATTCATCAAAGCCCAAAATATCGCTAATGAATTAGATAACTTAACCAACGAAGAATTTATAAATAGAATTATCAACGATTTTGATATTATAGTTAAAACTATTACAACAGGCGACATTGAAGCATCGATGATTAGAATTGAATATCTACTAAGCTTAAGCGACAATTTAACAGAACTTGGATACACACCATACGAACTAGCCGACTATATCAAAGAAATGGTAGAAGGACAAAACCAAATAAAATATTCCCTTAACACTAAAAACGGCAACAACGTCAAAATTATGAATATTCACAAATCAAAAGGACTAGAATTTAATATTTGCTACTTCCCTGGATTACACAAATCCTTCAACACCAGCGACCTAAAACAACTATTCACCATTGATAACGACTTAGGAATAATTATTCCATATAACGACAATGGAATAAAAAACACCATTTACAAAGAACTTTTAAAAGATAAATATCTAAAAGAAGAAATAGCCGAAAAAATAAGACTTTTCTATGTCGCTATGACTAGATGTAAAGAAAAAATGATCTTTGTAACCAGTCTTAACGACGAAGAAATAACGCAAAATAAAAATATTGTTCCAGACAACATCAGATTAAAGTACAAATCATTCCTTGATATCTTAAAATCAATAACCCCAAATATAGAACCATATATCAAAAACATAGATATCACAAAACAAAATCTTACCAAAGAATACAATTTAATAAAGAAAAATAACTACCAAGACTTAATCAAGCCAAGTACCACTATTATCGAAAAGAGAAAAATAAAAATTGAAACACAAAAAATAATTACAAAACACTTCTCTAAAACAACCAACAAATTAATAACCAAAGAAGAAAGAAAAAAAATGGAATTCGGTACCTATATGCACTATCTATTAGAGACAATCGACTTTAAAAAACCTAATATAGATGCTCTAGATAACTTTTATCAAACCAAAATAAAAAACTTCTTAAATCAAGAATTATTAAAAAATATCAAAGCCGCAAACATATATAAAGAATACGAATTTATATATGAAGATGAAAATGACATATATCATGGCATTATCGACCTAATGTTAGAATATAATGATCACATCGATATTATCGATTATAAATTAAAAAACATCAACGATGAAAACTATCACCAACAACTAAATGGCTACAAAACGTATATAGAACACAAAACAAAGAAAAAAGTAAACATCTACCTATATTCTATAATCGATAACAAAATTGAAGAAATACAAGAAAAAATTACAACTTAAAAGGAGGCTCAAGCCTCCTTAACTAATCTTAACTTCTTTAACAAAGCACTATTACCAAACAACTCATCAAACAAACCCAATCTTTTAAGCATAAATACATAAGATATTACCCCAAGCACCATATAAACAATAACTTGGATAAAAGCATCGAATCTAGTTATAGAATCAATATTAAATACTAATGAAACTAAATAAAGAATAATCATCATAAAAAGAGTCGCACCAATTATTTTAAAACTATTAACTATAAGCGTTTTATAATTAAATTTAAACGCTTTTTTTATGTAAAAAAGCAAAAATATCGAAGGAACAATTTGTGTAACCAAAGTACAAACAGTTGCGCCTTGATAACCACCAAAACCTAAATAATGACACAAATGCATAAAAGGTATATTGAAAATAGCATTTAAAATAAAACTAATAAACAAACTTAATAATGCCACATTCGACTTACCAACAGTCTGACAAAAACTAATTAAAACGGAAAAGAAAGAATAGGTAATAGACTGAAAAATATATAATTTAAAAACCTCTATGCTTAAACTATCATAGCCATAAAAAAGTACCCAAATTGGTTGCGCTAAAAAGAAAATACCTAAAGTCATTGGTAGGGTAGAAAGCAATAACAACAATAAAGAAGAATTATATTGTTCATTAACCTTATCAATATGACCTTTAACAAAATCATAAGCAACACTAGGAATTAAACTCATACTAATACCAATCGAAACAGAAATAACAACCGTACATAATTTATTTCCCCAAGTAGCAATAACACTAAAAGTCGTCTCAGCATCAGCAACACTATAACCTAAACCAGTTAAACCCCTTATAATTGTAACCGTATCAACTGTAGCATAAGCGCTTTTTAAAACCTCAACAATAATAAACGGTAATGCCACCAACAATATTTTTTTAGCAATATATTTATTACTAATTTTCTTTTCCTCATCCTTAATCTCACTATCAACCATTAAATCTTTTTTATTTTTTTTAAGTTTAATTCGTAAATATATATAAGCAACTACAGCACTCAAGAAAGCCGATAAAACTGCAATGTTAATAGCAATCTTTTCATCCCAATGAAGCCATTTAATAACAACTAAACATCCTACAAGAATAATAATAACCCTAACTAATTGTTCAATTACATTAGAAATACTACTAGCACTAATAAACTTATGCCCTTGTAAATAACCCTTCGTAACACTTAAAGCCGGAACAATCAGCAAAGCAAGTGAAATAAATCTAATAACAGTAGCCACATCACTAACACTATTACTTCCCTTAGCATCACCCAATATCAATGTGGCAATTTGATTAGCAAAAACAACCATAATAACAAAAGAAATAAGTCCCAAAAAAGAAATAAGCAAATTGCCAATCTTATAAACTTTTTCTTTAGTATTATAATACTCTAAACTATTATACTCACTTACAGTTTTAGATATCGCAATAGGAATACCACTTGTCGATAAACTAAGGAAAATAACATAAATATTATAAGCATAACTATACAAAGCCCCAGCCGATTTTGAAATCATGGCATTGAAAGGAATAACATAAATAAGTCCAATAATTTTACAAATGATAATACAAATAGTAGCAATCATTGAATTCTGTAAAACATTTCTTTTCTTCATAAACAACCTCCTTGTAAAGAAAAATGATGCCTAAACATCACTTTAAAAAGCAGTAGTTCGATCATAAAATGGCGTATATAAACTCTTTGGAAAATTAATAATCGTCGTTGGATTAATATAATGACTCTTCAAAGAAGAAGAAGTATAATCAATACCATACAAACCAGTTGCTAAACCCAAATGAGAATGCGCACCAGTAGAACAATAATCCCATGGAGTAGTAGAACCACCACCCATAATACCAATTACTGTATCCTTGGTAACAGTTTGACCCTTTGAAACATTAATTTGATATAAATGCATATAAACACTAGTATAAGTTTGACCATTAGAAAGTTTATGATGAACAAAAACCATATTTCCTCCACAAGAACTCTTATACGTAATAGCAGCAACAAGACCAGTTCCAATCGCATAAACAGGAACATTAGTCTTATTATAAGTAGAAAGATCAATTCCATAATGACCACAAGAAACACGAGGATCACTACAATCACGTCCACCATACCAACTAGTAACATATCCACTTGTTAATTGTCTATAAAAAGCCGTTGTACTTGGCAAAACACTTTTACCACAAGTCGCTAAATCCTCATCAGTCTTACAACCTTTTTCCTTATAAATTTGTACCATTTCCTGCAAAGACTTAACCTCATCAGTGATAATCATCTCTTCCTCACCATAAGTAACTAAACTATCACCCAATTTTTGATACTCCTCATTAAGAGCAACCTGTTCATTAGATAACTCAACCTTCTTATCAGCAAGTTCAACTTTCTTTTGTTCATTAGCATCAATCGTTGCATTATAAGAAGCAATAAGTTCATCATTATAATTAGTCATCTGTTCCGAAACAGCGCTGCGATAAATAAAATCAGTAAAATCCTCAGAACCCATGACATACTCTAAATAAGCAGATTCACCGCTAGATATTTGAAAATAACTAATAATTTTTTTAATCTCTTCCTGCTTAACAATAATCTCTTGACTTAAAGTATCAATCTCATTTTCCAAATTAGTAGTATCAACTTGAATTTGATTGATATTCTTCTGAATAGTAGCCAAATTATTATTAATAGATTGCATTTCCTCCTCAGTTAGTTGTTGTTTAGCCTTATTTTCAGAAAGTTCATTTTTCTTATCATCAAGTTCCTTCTCAAGTTCTCCAAGCGTTTGAGCATGAATAGGAATAGCCAAATTAACAAAAGTAATAACAAAAACTAAAAGAAAACTTAACCATTTTTTTAAAAAACTCATCACATTCACCATACCTTCAATACCTAGATTATAGCACAAAAAACCACAAAATGAAACATATATAGGCTATTTACTAAAGAATTTGCCATAATTGACATATAATATACTGTGATGCCATAAAAGTGTAAACACAATATCAAGTAATCGAAACTTTTTAAAAAAATATTTGCATTTATAAAAAAGTTATGGTAAAATTGATAACGTGCTTGCTAAAAAATAATGAGGTGAATTTTGTGGAATCGAGTCAGCTGAAAAGAATATCTATAATCGGTATAAGTATTCTATGCTTATCACCAGTAGAAATCTTTTCAAAAAAATTATTTGAAAATAGGAAGAAAAACAACACTGTAGAAATAGCAAATATTGCTAAACTTGAACCAAACTATTTAGCAAATAATTATGAAATATTCAATCCGAATATTAAATCAGTTAGTGAAAATATGCAAGAACTAACTAATGAAAATAAGAAGAAAGAAAATTCTGATAGTGAAAACAAATTAGAATCAGATGCAACAGTTGAAACAGAAATGTTAGAAACTAAGGAAGAAGTAGTAGTTGAAAATGTAGAAGAAACTTCGACAAGCACAACTAAAAAAGAAGTACAAGAGACGAATGTACAAAAAATAGAAGCAAGTATACAAAAAGAAATTACTACTGAAACCAAAGAGGTGGAAGAAACAACTCAAATTGTCGCTCCATCTAATACAGAACTTGCAACAAGTTTAGTAAACTTTGCTAAACAATATGAAGGATACCCATATAAATCAGGCGGTACAGACCTTAATACTGGTGTAGATTGTTCCGGATTCACAATGAAAGTATTTGAGCAATTCGGTTATAATCTACCACATTCATCAAGAAATCAAGCCTCAATGGGAACCTACATATCTATTGATGCTATTGACATAGGAGACTTAATCTTCTATGGATACAATGGTTCAATAAGCCATGTTGCAATTTACATTGGTAATGGGCAAATAATTCATGCCACCACCAATAATGGAGGTATAAAAATTGCCAACTATCAAATGATGCCAATAATAACGGCAAGAAGAATTTTAAATTAATTCTTATAAAACGACACAATTTACTGTGTCGCTTTTTTATAATCAAATTGGTGATGCCATGAAGATATATGTAGACTTAATACTATTTTTAAATTTTGGCTTTGATTTTTTACTCCTTTTATCAGTATCATTAATACTAAGAAGAAATGCAAAAATGTATCGCTTATTGATTGCTGCATTCGTCGGTAGTATATCCGTATTAGCGCTTTTTATAAAAATAAACTCAATCGAACTATTCTTTCTCAAAATAATCATAAGTATATTAATGCTACTAGCATCATTTGGCTATAAAAATTTAAAATACACAATCAAAAACATGATATACTTGTACATTTCAAGTATCATATTAGGAGGTGGATTATATCTATTAAATATCGAACTAACATATAAAAATCAAGGCATTATTTTTTACAAAAACAAAATGAGTATAAACTTTATTATTTTAGTAATATTAGCGCCAATAATCATATATATTTATATTAAAGAGTGCAAAAACCTAAAAAACAACTACTCAAACTATCATAAAGTAGAAATAAAAATAAAAGACAAAACCATAAAATGTACAGGGTTCTTAGACACAGGAAACAAACTAAAAGACCCATATAAAAAAAGACCTATAATACTAATAAACAATAACTACTTAAAAAAACTAGATCTAAATAAAATAATCGTCCCAGCCCACACAATAGTAGGAACCAAACTTATCGAATGCATCAAAATTGATAACCTAATAATCGATAATATTGAAATAAAAAAAGAAGTTTTATTAGGAATTATAGATAGAAAAATAAAAATAGATGGAATAGACTGTTTGTTACACTATCAAATAATGGAGGAATAATATGATAAGAAAAATAATCAACTTTATAATAAACATATTAAACAAACAAAATGAAGTATTCTATGTAGGAAGTTTAGACAAACTACCAGAACCATTAACCAAAGAAGAAGAAGTAATATACGTAAAAAAATCAATGGAAGGAGATACTTTAGCCCGAGAAAAATTAATTGAACATAACCTTAGATTAGTCGTTTTTCTTGCCAAAAAATACGAAAATACAGGCTTAGATTTAGAAGATTTAGTAAGCATTGGAACAATTGGATTAATTAAAGGCGTAAATACATATAAACTTGATAAAAATATCAAACTTGCAACATACGCTTCTCGTTGTATCGATAATGAGATATTAATGTTTTTAAGAAAAAATAAAAAAAGAAGAGGAGAAATAAGTTTTGAAGATAGCCTAAGTTATGATACAGAAGGAAACGAATTACATTTAGAAGATATTTTAGGTACTGAAAAAGACATCGTAACCAAAGGTATTGAAGAAGAACACGATAAAAAAGTTTTATATCAAGAGATTAATAAACTTAAAAAAAGAGACAAACAAATAATGATTCTAAGATATGGCCTTTTTAATACCAAAGAAATGACCCAAAAAGATGTTGCCGATATGATGGGTATCAGTCAATCCTATATTTCAAGAATTGAAAAAAAAGTTATTAAAAGACTCCAATCCGTTACTAAAATATAAATATTTACATAAGAAAACAGCTTTTATATATAGTTATATAATATAATTCAAAGTTTAATTTATAAAAATTTTTTTAAGGTACTTTACAAAAAGTATCTTTTTTGATATATTATTAATGTAGAATTATAGCAAAGATAAAATTACTGCAAGTGCTATAGTTCTATGAGTGAAAAGTAAAAAGG
>CANRPB010000008.1 GCA_947632415.1 uncultured Bacilli bacterium | reverse complement strand
TAGCAAATTTTAAAAATCGGTAAAAAAAAATTTACCAATTTTTAAAATTGATAAAATCGCAAAAAAATTAAAAAAACTATTCTTTTAAATAGTTTTCGGTTATTTCTATTATTATATTAATATTTATTATGATCATAATTATTGTATTTATTATTCCTATTATACCAAGATAGATATTGGTAATAATGGTTAATATGAAGTATATAAATATAATTATATTAAATATATTTGATATTAGATATAGTAGTTCTAATATTAAGTAGTTCTTTTTTTTGATTTTTTTTCTAG
The DNA here is from genome assembly GCA_947632415.1 of uncultured Bacilli bacterium. Lineage (GTDB taxonomy): Bacteria > Bacillota_I > Bacilli_A > RF39 > UBA660 > UBA3631. The sequence goes on along the minus strand of CANRPB010000008.1, from coordinate 26,661 downwards.
TCATTAATGATGTTGTTATTGGTAGTATAGTTAGTATAATAAACCATATTATTGATGTTGTGATATTATCTTTAAATATGTGTATGAATATATTATTTTTATAGTTTATTTTATATATTTCTTTTAAGCCGTTATATGTTACTAGAAGATTTATTATAATAAATATTACAGAGTTTATTTCTTTTTTTAATACTAATTGATCTATTTTGGGGTTTGGTTTTTTTATTTTTTCGTTATTTTTAATATTTTTTTTTATTATTTTTAACCAATTATAGTTAAAATAGGTATAAATTTTATTCATCTATCAACACTTCACCATTCATTTCTTTTGGTATTGGGAGTTTTAATAATTTTAACATAGTTGGTGCGATGTCGGCTAATTTTCCATTTTTTAGTTTTAAGCCTTCTTTGGTTATAATACAGAAAACGGGGTTTGTTGTGTGACTTGTAACGGGGTTGTGTTGTTTATCCCACATTACGTCACAGTTTCCATGATCTGCGATAATAATTAAAATTCCTCCTAATTTTTTTACTTTATTATATATTTTTTCTAGACATTTGTCCATGGCTTCTACTGCTTTTATGGCTGCTTCATATACTCCTGTGTGCCCTACCATATCTCCGTTTGCTAAGTTCATGATTGTAACATCGTAGTTTTCTACTTCGTTTAAAAAGTTTTCTGTTACTTCGTATACACTCATTTCTGGTTTTTGGTCGTATGTTGCTACTTTGGGTGATGGAATAAGAACTTTTTTCATGTCGTCGTATTCTATTTCTTTTCCTCCATCGAAGAAGAAGGTTACATGGGGATATTTTTCTGTTTCGGCAATACGTAGTTGACTAATTTTATTGTTATGGAGATATTCACCTAAGATATTTTTTAGATTTAAGTCGTTAAAGGCATGGGGCGCTTTGACTGTTTCTGTTACAGGGAACATCGTTAAAACTTTTAGGTTTTTATATTTTTTTACTATTAAGTTTTTTTCTAATGCTTGGTGGGAGTAGGCTTCTGGATTTGATAGTAACGTAAACATTTCTCTTAAACGGTCTTTACGAAAATTGAATGTTATAATGCCGTCGTTATCGTTTAGGGGACAATTGGTGATGATACTGGGAATAATAAATTCGTCGTATATATCTTGGGAATAGCTTTCTTTAATTAGTTGTTTGTAGTCTTTATATTTTTTCCCTTGTCCGTAGCATATGGCATCGTATGATAATTTGATTCTGTCAAAGTTGTTGTCTCTATCCATTCCATAGTATCTTCCTTGTATAGTAGAAATATGTCCTATTCCTAAGCTATCGAGTTTTTTTTGTAATTTGTCTAGATATGTTAGACAGCTTTTTTCGTATGTATCTCTTCCGTCTGTACAAATGTCTAGGTATACGTTTTTTATGTCGTTTTGTTTACACATATCTAGTAGCGCTGATAAGTGATTGATGTGTGAGTGTACTCCACCATCTGATAATAGTCCAAAAATATGAAGGTTGGAGTTATTTTTTTTAACATGTTCAAAGATATTTAATATTTCTTGATTTTTTAGTAGTGATTTATCTTCAATAGAGGCTGTAATTGCTTGTAGAGGTTGTAATGCTATCCTTCCTGAGCCTATGTTCATGTGCCCTACTTCACTTGTTCCCATTTGGCCTTCGGGTAGTCCTACGGCTGATCCACTTGCTTGTAGTAGTGAATGGGGATATTTTTGCACTAACATATCGAAGGTTGGTTTATGGGCGTTTTTGAAGGCGTTTCCGTCGGTTTCTTCTCTTACACCACAGCCATCTAATATACATAATACTAATGGTTTCATTTAGTATCTCCTTTCTTATATCTTCTATTATACTCTTTTTTTGTTTTTTTTTACAAAAAATAATCGATTACTCGATTACTTTTCCATCCATACTCCATGTTTTAACATCGGTTATTTTGACATTTACTATTTCGCCTATATATTTTTTTGGTCCTTCAATGTTTACAAGTTTCATGGTATCAGTATAGCCCATAAGCATTTTGGTGTTTTTTTCACTGGTTCCTTCTATTAATACTGGTACAGTTTTATTTAGATAGTTATTGTTGGCTTCTTTGGAATATTTATTTATTAATTCGTTTAATTGTTGTAGGCGTTGGTTTTTTTCTTCTAGTGTTACATTGTCGGCTATTTTGGCGGCTGGTGTTCCGATGCGTGGTGAAAAGATGAATGTAAATGCACTATCAAATTTACATTCATTTACGACATTTAATGTTTCTTGGAAGTCTTGGTCGGTTTCGTTAGGGAAGCCAACTATAATGTCTGTTGTTATTGATGAGTATGGCATGGCTTCTTTTAGTTTTTTATATAATTCTATATAGCTTTCTTTGGTGTATCTTCTTCCCATTAGTTTCAGAATTTTGTTTGATCCTGATTGAAGTGGCAAGTGAATATATGGCATGATGTTGTCGTATTTTTTTATTATTTTTATCATTTCATCGTTGAAATCCCAGGGATGACTGGTTACAAATCTTATTCTTTTTATTCCTGTTTTGGCGACATCTTCTAGTAAATTGCTCATTGTGTATTGTTCTGGTAGATCTTTTCCATAGGCATTTACATTTTGACCTAGTAGTGTTACTTCTTTGTATCCTTGTTTGATAAGTTGTTTTACTTCATCAATTATGTATTCTTTTTTTCTACTTCTTTGTTTTCCTCTGGTGTATGGAACAATGCAGTAGGTACAGAATTTATCACAACCGTACATGATATTTACCCAAGCTTTGTATTTTGAGTCTCTTTTTACTGGTATATTTTCAATTATATTGCCTTCGATACTTAATACTTCTACTTCTAAGTCTTTTTTATTTATAGAGGTATATAGTATATTGGGTAGGTTGTGGATATTATGGGTTCCAAATACTATATCTAACCAGTTATATTTTTCTAAGATTTCGTTTATAACTGTTTCTTCTTGGGCCATACAGCCACATATTCCTGCTATTAAATTGGGGTTTTGTTCTTTTAGGTGTTTTATTCTACCTAGCATACCGAAAACTTTGTTGTGGGCATTTTCTCTTATAGCGCATGTATTTAATAAAATTAAATCGGCGTTGTCCATGGTTGGTGTTTCTTCGAATGACATTTCTTCAAGGATGGCTTTTATGTTTTCTGTGTCGTGTTCGTTCATTTGACAACCGTAGGTTTTTATGTAATATTTTTTTTTTAGTCCTAATTTTTTTAGGTTTTCTTTGACGATGTATTCGTTTGTTTTGGTTAGAGTTTGTTCATTTGTTCTTTGTCTGGCTTTTAATAAGTTTGGTGTTTGCATTCATTCACTTCTTTTCTATTTATAATGTTATACTTCTTGTAGAACTATTAATATCATTGGTTTGCATTCAGTTGCTTCGTATAAGTATTTTCCAACTTTGTCTCTTATATCGGTTTTTATTTTATTGAAGTCGACAAATTTTGGTTGAATGTTGTTGGTGATTATGTTAAGTGATATATTTTGTGCTTCTTTAATTAAATCTATGTTGTCTTTTACGTATACGAATCCTCTTGTTAAAATTTCTGGTCCTGCTAATATTTCTTTGGTTTGTTTGTCAAGTGTTACGGCTACGATTACTATGCCATTGTCGCTTAGTGATTCTCGATCTTTTAATACTAATTCTCCTATATCTCCGACGGTTTTTCCATCAATTAAGATGTCGTCTACTTTTATTTTTTCGTTGGTATTTTTGTATACTCCGTTAATAAATGTTGCTACTTCACCATTTTGTTTTAGAATTATATTTTCTTCTTTTATTCCGACTTTTAGGGCGGCTTCTTTGTTAGCTACTTGTCCACGATATTCTCCTATAACTGGGAAATAGTATTTTGGTTTCATTAGTCCTAGCATGAGCATTAGATCTTCGCTTGATGCATGGTGTGTTAGGTATTTTTTGTTTGGTAGTGTTACAATGTTGGAACCTAGTTTTGATATGTCGTCTAGGACTTTGGTTGCGCTTTTTTCCATTCCATCATAAACTGGTGAGGCAAATATAACGGTGTCTTTTTCTGATAGGGTTATAAATTTATCGTATCCTTTTATTATTCTTTTGATATTGGAGAATGGTTTTTCTCTTTCATCTGATATTACTACTACGATGTTTGGATCATTAACTTGATATATGTTCCCTATTCTTGATTTGTTAAAGGATATGTAGCCATTGTCAATGGCGCTAAGAATGATTGTTTCTAATCTTTTTCCCATTATTACTACACGACGGTTAGTTTTAGTTATTTCATTAAATAATTCTTGAATTCGGTATAGTTGTGCTTGAAAGATGTTGAATAGAATTCGGCCATTGGTATTATTTAGTGTTTCTCTTATCAATGGTGATATGCGATGGTTTGGTGATGTAAAGCCTTGTTTATCGGCATATACTGATTCACTTAATAGACACAATACGCCTTGTTTTCCTACATAAGCTAGTTTTCCTATATCTGTTTCGTATGATCCGCGCATTGTTGAGTCAAAAACAAAATTTCCTGTGTAGAATATGGCTCCGTCTTCTGTGTATAGTACGTATCCTAGGGTATCAGGAACTGTATGTGTTAAACTAATAGGGAAAATACTATTTTTTCCGAAGTCTATTTTTTTATGGGGTTCTAATTCAAATAGATTGTCGGTTTTGATATTGTCTTCTTTTAGTTGATTTTTTATTACATCAATGGTAAATTTTGCTCCGTATATTTTTAGATCGCTTATGTCTAGTAGTATATCTGATAGGGCTCCCATTTGGGCATCGTGTCCATGGGTTATGAATACTCCTTTTATTTTTTTTCTATTTTCTTTTAAGTAATCGTAATTGGGTATTATGTAGTCAACTCCTAGCATTTTGTCGTCTGCGTATTTTAGTCCTGCATCAAAGACAAATATGTCGTTATCGACGTTTACGATATACATGTTTTTTCCGACTTCGTTTAGTCCACCTAAACTAAATATTTTTATTTTACTCATATTACTCCTTTCGTTTTGTTTAAAAAACCTCATTAATTATAACACAAATTATTTAATTAGACTATATTTTTGTTGATGTTTTTGGTTTGATGTAAAGCGTTAAATATTTTTTTAAATATTGTTGCTTAAATATTTTTTATATGATAAACTTAGGTAGAATAAGGAGGTCATCGTTATGATGTGTTTAAGATGTGGTAATGAAATAAAAGATAATGAACAAATATGTAGTAAATGTGGTTATAACAAAAATAGTAGTCCTAATAATGATAATAAGTTTGCGACTAATAATATTGGGGTATTGAATACTAATCCAATTGATAAGGAGGAATCGGAAAGAAGATTAACTATTCAGAAACAGTTTGATGAATTAGTGGAAATATATATTGGAAGTATGTATTATAATTTTAAGAAAGGTTCTTTTTCTTGGTGTGCTTTCTTCTTTGGTCCTTTATATTTTCTTTATCGAAAATTATATGCAGTTGGTATTTTTATCATTATTTTGAATGGTATTATATCAACTATTTTCAGGAACAATTATTTGTTATTATCTATAGTACAATTGGTGTTTGCTATATTCCAAGGTGTAGTTTTTAAGAAGTTGTATTTTAATGAGTGTGTTGAGAGAATAGCTAAAATAAAACAGAAAAATGAGGATAAAGGATTTAATCAATTAACGGAGATTGTTCGTTTAAAGGGAGGAGTAAATAAGTTAGTCTTGGTTATTGCTGTTTTATTCTATTTGATAGTATTTATATCAATGCTTATATTAATTTTATCAATATTACAGGCAAGTGGAGTCATTTAGTGACTCTTTTTTTAATTGAAGGCAATTTCGACATCAATATTTTCATCTTGAAAGGCGATGTATAGAAATATAAAGCCACTAATTGTAATTAGTAGTGATCCTATAAATGCTAAGTAAATTAAATTTTTCTTTTTAGTGGTATCAAAGGATTTTATATTTTTTATATCATTATAGGCTGAATATAAAAAATATAGGTAAACGATTACTAAGATACTAAAAATAATAATTAAGGTTTTACGATAGTCTTGTTTACTTTGTTCATCGTTATATAAAAAGTAATTTTTTTCAAGATAATTGGAGTAAAAGCTAAGAATAATAATACCTATATATATAACCCATATAAAGTCTTCGATTTTTAATTGTTTTAATTTTTTATCTATTTCTTCATAATTCATATTAAAATCTATGATTAAATTTGAAAAATTATAGATAAAAAAAGATAAATATTATATTGATGTAATATCTATCCTTACATTTTTTCTACTATGGATATGCGCTGATGCTTGAACAATGGTTCTAATAGCGTTGGCTGTTTTTCCATCACGTCCAATAATACTTCCCATATCTTCATCTTTAATAATTACCGCAATTTGAATGTAGTCATCATCATCAATTTGTTTAACTGATACAGAATCTGGATCATTTACTAAGTTTTTAACCAAAAATTCTGTTAATTCAACTAGATTCATAATTATTTACCTCTGGTCATTTTTGATTCATGGTATTTTTTCATAATACCTTGTTTGCTAAGTAAATCTCTTACTGTATCGGTTGGTTGAGCTCCATTGCTTAACCATTTTAATGTTTTTTCTTCATCTATTTTAACTGTTGCTGGTTCGGTAATAGGATTATAGTATCCTAATTCTTCAATTACTTCGCCGTCTCTTTTAGTTCTAGAATCTGCTGCTACTACACGATAAAATGGTTTTTTCTTAGCGCCCATTCTTTTAAGTCTTAGTTTAACTGCCATATTAATCCCTCCATTCGGTGATAATCATATCATAAAAAAAAAAAAGTGTCAACATTTTTGTGTTAACACCTATACAAAATTTTCATCTACATTTTCTTCGATTTCTTTTTCTACTTCTTCGGTTACTTCTTCATCTAAATCGTCCCATGGTTCTTCGTCTTCTTCAATTGATATTTTTATTTTTGTTTCGCCGACTACTTCTACTCCTAATTCTTTTTCAATGTCAAAAGATATGTTACCGTCATCGGCAATATCAACTTTAGAACATGTTGGTTGTTTTAAAGTTCTTACAATTATATCGGTATCTCCTGTCAAATCGGCATTTTGTTTTACTCTTACGTTGAAAACTTCGTTGTAATTTATCTGTTTATTTACTACTGTAGTTTTAGAGTCGTTGTCATATGAGTACCAAATATTTACATCATATGAACCGTCCACACCAATTTTTTCCCCTGATTTGTAGCCTTTAAACTTATGGTTTATAACCCAACAACCTAATACTGTTGATGGCTTATTGGTAGCCTCAATATTATAGTTGTTTTTAAAGTATTTTTTGCCTTTTCCTATTACAGCTTTAGTAACTATTTCTTTATATGATGCCATAAGTATCACCCCTCAATTTAATTTATGCTAAAACGAAAAAAAATGAACATAAAATAAAAAAAATGAGAGTTATATTTTTAAATATGAATTATAATTGTGAATTTTTTTTGATATTATTTCATAGAATTTGTTGGGTGATACTGTGTTTTTTAAAAATATTCATACCAGGATTAAGATAGTTTTGTTAGTAATTGTTTTTCTATTTTTGCTTATTATTGGTAAAGTATTTTATATTCAAGTTATACAGTATAAAAAGTTGAATAATTATGCGACTGGTTTATGGAGCAGGAATCTTCCAATAGAGGCTAATAGAGGTATAATATATGATATTAATGGAACGATATTGGCTGATAATATTACAACGACTTCGTTAGTTTTAATTCCTAATCAAATTAAGGATAAGGAAAATACTGCTACTTTATTGGCGCAAATTCTTGGTGTTTCAAAGGAAGATATGATGGAACATGTAACAAAAATTGCTTCTATTGAAAGGGTACATCCTGAGGGAAGAAGACTTAGTTATGATATTGCTGATAAAATAAATGAATTAAAGTTACCGGGAGTTTATTTAATAAAAGAGTCAAAGAGATATTATCCATATGATACTTTTCTTTCGCATACGATTGGTTTTGTAGGGATTGATAATCAAGGGTTGGCTGGTTTAGAACTTATTTATGATGAATATTTAACAGGGAGTTATGGCGCTATTAAATATTTTAGTGATGCTAAGGGAAATAGATTGGAGTTATCGGAGGTGTATGAACAACCGCAGGATGGTATTAATATGACTTTAACGATTAATTATGATATTCAGGCTTCGGTTGAACGGGAGTTAGATAATGTTATGTCTAAGTACAGCCCAGAACAGGCTTGGGGTATTGCTATGGATCCTAATAGTGGCGAAATTTTGGCTATTGCTTCTAGACCTGCTTTTTCACCGAGTAATTATAGTGATTATACGGTTGAGGAAATTAATAGAAATCTTCCAATTTGGATGACGTATGAACCGGGAAGTACGTTTAAAATTGTGACTTTAGCGGCTAGTGTGAATGAAAAAATTGTTGATTTGAACAATGATTATTTCTATGATGGTGGTGCGGTAACTGTTGAGGGAGCGACTTTGCATTGTTGGAAACATGGGGGTCATGGGCAACAGACTTATCTTCAGGTTGTGGAGAATTCTTGTAATCCAGGGTTTGTAAATTTGGGGTTAAAGCTTGGAAAGGAAAAATTGTTTGATTATATAAGGAATTTTGGTTTTGGAAGCAAAACGGGTATTGATTTAAATGGTGAAAGTTCGGGGATTATATTTAATCTTGATAAAGTGGGACCGGTTGAGCTTGCGACGACGGCTTTTGGTCAAGGGGTTAGTGTTACGCCAATTCAACAAATAACGGCTGTTAGTGCTGCTATAAATGGTGGAATTTTGTATAAGCCTTATATTGTAAAGAGTTTGAATGAACCGGAGACTAATTCTGTTATTAAAGAAAATAAACCGACTGTTGTGAGACAAGTGATTACTAAAGAGGCTAGTGACATTGTAAAATATGCTTTGGAAAGTGTTGTTCAAAATGGGACTGGAAGAAATGCTTTTATTGATGGATATAGAGTTGGGGGAAAGACTGGTACAGCGCAAAAGGTTCAGGATGGTCATTATATGGTGGGCAATTATATTACGTCATTTATGGGTTTTTTACCTGCTGATGATCCACAAATTGTTGTTTATATTGCGGTTGATAATGCTAAGGGTGTATCGCAGTATGGTGGTACAGTAGCTGCGCCAATTGTTAGAAATATATTGGTTGATGCGATTGAGGCTTTAGATATTTCTAAAAGAGATGGTGCTGGGGAGAAGAATTATAATGTTGGAGAAAAACATTACAAGGTGGTTAGTAATGTTATTGGTATGAGTGTAAATGATGCTAAAAAGGCTCTTGGTGATTTTACGCTAGAATTTTCTGGAAGTGGAAGTATAGTTAGTTTTCAGTCTCCTACTGCTAATGAGAAAATATTAGAGGGTGATGTTGTTAGGCTTTATTTATCGGAATAGGGTGATATTATGCTTATTTTAGCAAAATCGGTTTTAGTGGTATTTATAGGTTTTATATTATCGGTAGTAACAGGAGTTATTTTTATTCCTATATTAAGAAAATTAAAGGCTAGTCAGTCATTAAGTATTTATTTGGAAAGAACTCATAGCAGTAAAGTAGGAACACCGACTATGGGTGGAATAATTTTTATTCTCCCTACTTTCATTATTGTTTTTTTACTAATTGTTTTTAAGAAAATGAGTGTTAGTTATAATCTTATTATTGTTTTGTTTACTTTTTTAGGGTATGCTCTTATAGGTTTTTTGGATGATTTTTTAATTATTAAAAGACATAATAATAAGGGGCTTAGTGTCAATCAGAAGTTTTTATTACAACTTATAATTGCCGTATTTTTTTTCTATTTTTTCATGAAGGGTGATAATGAGCCTTTGCTTTGGATTCATACTTTGGGTATTAAGTATAATATTGGGTTTATTTATGGCATCATTATTTTAGTTATATTGGTTGCTAGTAGTAATGCTGTTAATATTAGTGATGGATTGGATGGGTTGTGTGGTGGTCTTTCGATTATAGCGTTTACTTGTATTTCAATTATAGCGTGGAATACTGGTTGGTTAGATGGTTACGAGGATATTGCTCTTTTTGGGTTTATTTTGGTAGGTTCGTTGTTTGGGTTTTTACTTTTTAATGCTAGTCCTGCTAAGGTTTTTATGGGTGATACGGGTTCTCTTGCTTTGGGGGCGACTTTGGGTAGTATCGCTATTTTAACGCGACATGAGTTGTTGCTTATTATAATTGGTGTTGTTTTTGTTTTGGAAACGGTTACGTGTATTTTACAAATTGGTTATTTTAAATTAACTCATAAAAGGTTATTTCCTATAACTCCAATTCATCATACTTTTGAGAGAATTTATAGTGAAAAAGATGTTGTTCACATCTTTTGGTTGATTGGTATAATAGGCGCTATTGTGGCTATTATCATAGGAATTTTTTTATGATTTTTTCTTCTTTTATGACAAAAAAAAACATAAAATTATATGGGTGATTCTATGAAAAAAAATAGTGTCGATGTTTTATTGTTAATAAGTGTTTTGGCTATTTCTATTTTTGGAATTATCATGATATATTCGGCGTCATATGTATGGGCTGAGTATAAATTTAATGATCCTTTTAAGTTTGTGAAAAATCAGGGTATTTTCTTTGTCATAGGGGTTATATTTATGATAATTATAAGTAAATTGAATTATCATAAGTATTATGATAGGGCTAATACTTTATTAATAGGCTGTTTAGTTTTACTTGTTTTAGTTTTGATTCCTGGAATTGGAACTGTGAGAAATGGGAGTCGTAGTTGGTTTGGTATCGGTTCTTTTGGTATTCAGCCTAGTGAATTTACGAAATTGGCTCTTATTATTTTTACGTCGAAGTATTTGGTAAATAATGAAAAATTGGTTGGAAATTTTAAGAAGGGTGTCTTACCTATTTTGGCAATTCTTTTTCTTGTTTTTGGTCTTATCATGTTACAACCGGATTTTGGAACTGGTATGATTATAATTATGTCTATCATGGGGCTTTTATTTGTTGGTGGAGTTAATTTTAAGTTTTTTTTGAAATTGGGAATTGTTGGTGTGCTTGGAATAGTGGGTTTAATTGTAGTGGCGCCTTATCGTTTAAAAAGAATTTTGTCGTTTCTTAATCCTTGGAGTGATCCGTTAGGGAGTGGGTTTCAAATTATTCAAAGTTTGTATGCTATTGGACCTGGTGGTTTATTTGGTTATGGGTTTTTGAATTCAAGGCAAAAGCATTTTTATCTTCCTGAGCCGCAAACGGATTTTATTTTTTCAATTATCAGTGAGGAATTTGGGGTTATGGGAATATTTATTGTTTCTTTGTTATTTATAACTATTATATATACGGGTTTTAAAATAGCTAAAAGGAGTAATGATTTATTTGGAAAGTATTTGGCGTTTGGCATAACTTTTCAAATAGCGTTTCAAGCAATTTTAAATTTAATGGTTGTGGTGGGGTTAATACCGGTTACAGGGGTTACTCTTCCCTTTTTATCTTATGGTGGTTCTAGTTTGTTAATTACTTTGTGTAGTATTGGTATTTTGCTTAATATATCAAGATATGAAAAGTAATATTTATCAACATCCTATTTTGTGGTAGTCTAGTCTTAATTTATCGGCAATGGTTACAATAAATTCACTGTTTGTTGGTTTGGCTTTGTCTATATCTACACTGTGTCCGAATATTTCTTCCATTAAATCCCAGTCTCCCCTATTCCAACTTACTTCTATGGCGTGTCTTATTGCTCGTTCTACTCTTGAAACGGTTGTATCAAATTTATTGGCTAATTCTGGATATAGTTCTTTGGTGATTCCGCCGATTGTTTCTGGGTGTTCAAATATTATTCCGATTCCTTCTCTTATGTATTGATATCCTTTTATGTGGGATGGTATTCCTAATTCGTGTAGTATTTTGGTAATTGATATTTGTAGGTTGTTTTGTTTAATATCTATGTTTTTTCCTGTTTTATTCTTGCTGTTATATACGTCTATAATTCTTTTTTCTAGGTCTTCAAGTTCAAAGGGTTTTAGAATAAAGTAGTTTACTCCGTAGTCTGATACTTGTCTTATTACGTCTTCGGCGTTATAGCTTGTTTCTACTATTACGTCGCATTCTATTTTTCGTTTGTTTATTTCTTCTAGAACGTATAATCCGTCTTTTTTAGGCATTATTAGGTCTAGTAGTATTACATCGTAGTTTTCTTTTTGTTTTTCTATGACTTCAATTCCTTCTAATCCGTTATGGGCGGTATATGAAATTGAAATATTTTTATTTTCTTTAAAAAATTCTTTTACCATTTCTACTAAATTTACATTATCATCTATCATTAAAACTTTTATTTTTTCCATTTTTATTCTCCTATCTAATTACAATTGTATTATACACCTAATTTGTGTAGAATATAAAGAATGAATTTATTCTACTTTTGTCGATTAATGTCATTTATTATCAAAAAAAGTCATTGATGGTACAACAACTTTTAATTTATGAATCCTTTTTTTATGATGTCTTTAGTTCTGTTTAGAAAGCTTTTATGTCCTCCATTTTCTTTAATGGTGGCTGTGTATACGTCTAATACTTTATCGGCATAATATTTTGATGAGTATTGACGAGTTTGTATTTTGGCTTGATGCCCCATTTTGTTTAGTTTTTTCTTGTCGTTCATTAGTGTATCTATGTATTTACGATATTCTTTTTTGTTTTTGAATAAGTAGCCATTTAGGTCGTTTATAACGGTATTTTTAAATGATTCGTCGTCTATGCATATAACAGGCATTCCTGCAGCCATGGCTTCTATTACTGTTAGGCCTTGGGTTTCTGTTGTTGATGCGCTGACAAAGATATCACCCATATTGTAGTAATATTGAATGTTGTTATATGGAATTGCTCCTGTAAATATTATATTATTTTCTAGTTTTAGTTTTTTGGTTTTTTCTTTGTATTTTTTATAATCGGGGCCTGTTCCGACAATTAATAGTTTTGTATGTGGATTTTTTTTAACGAAGTATTCATGGTTGTCGATTAAAAAGTCAACGTTTTTTTCTTCGCCAAGGCGTCCTACATATACTATAACAAAGTCTTTTTCTGTCAGTTTTATGGTTTCTTTTAGGTTTTTTAGTTTGCTTTGACTTATATTTTCTTTATAAAATTTTTCTATTTCTATTCCTGTTGGTATGATGTGAATGTTTTTGTCGACTTTGTATTTTTCTTTGAATAGATCGTAGGCTTTTTTGGTTGGTACGATTAGTTCTTTGGCGGTTTTATCGCAGTAAAATTTGGTTAAGTATTCTACTATTTTTTTACTGGCGCCATTAAAGTATCCTTTGGTTATGTAATGGACATAGTCTTCGTACATGGTATGGTATGTGTGTACTAGTGGAATATTTAGTTGTTTGGCTATGATTCTAGCGAAGGTGCCAATTCCAAATTCGGTGTGAGAATGGATTATATCAAGGTTCCATTTTTTTATGGTTTTGATAGCACCGATTGGGTATATTCCTGTTAGTCGATAGTCATATATTCCTGTTTTGATTCCTGGTATTTTGATGATGTTTTTTTCGTAGCTATATGTCATGTTTTCTGGGTTTACTGTTACAATGTATACTTGGTGTCCTTTTTTTCTTAGGGCTCGTTCTAACATTGATATACTTGTTGATACTCCATTTATGTGGGGTGGATATGTGTCTGTGAATATTCCAATTCGCATGTTATCTCTTCTTTCTAATGTTTAAAAGTATTGCGCCTATTATTACTCCTAGATAGTATGTTAGACTTCGCCATAGGAGCATTACTATTGTTAAATTAGTGCCATCTATAAATACTTTAAAGAATTGTATAAAGGCGTATTCGAGTCCTCCTGATGCTCCTGGGATTGGTATAAATGATCCTATTAGCATGACGTGGGCTGAGGCAATTATTGAGAATGCTAGATTAGTGCTTTGGTAGTCATTTAACCCATATAGTATAATTACTGGTATTGAGTATATTAGTGTTAAGCTTATTATATTAAAGAATATGGTTTTTATAAAAATTTTTTTGTTTTTTAATAGTGTTAATGCTCCTTTATGGAATTTATTTATGTATTCGTTTATTTCTGATATACTTTTTTGTTTGTTTTTGATTATTTTTATTTTGGCTAGGATATTTATTATTATTTTTAGAATTATTTTGTTTAGTTTTTTCATGAAGGCTAGACTAAATAGGCCTATGATTACAATTACATTTATTATAAAGCCAATTATGATTAATTTTTTGATAATTCCTACTTTTTCAAATAGGTTTAAGTAGTTATTTGCTATAACGGCTGTGAGTCCTAGTATTATTAATGATATTTGGTAAACGATAAAGTTTTGAATAACTATATTGGTAGCGTTTATTATTTTTATTTTTTCTTTGGTTAGGGCGTATATTTGATATGGTTGTCCTCCTGATGATGATGGTGTGATTCCATCAAAGAATTGGGTTATGAAAACTATTTTTAAGATTTTTTTGAATGTTATATCGTTTTTGAATTCTTTGGTTAGGGTATAAAGTGATAAACTTCTAAAGTAGTAGTAGCCTATTGTTATTATGAGCGCTATTGAGATCCAAAAGGGATTGAGTTTTTTTGTTTCTTCTATTACTTCTAATAAATTGTCTTTTAATGATATGTATAATACTATTATTGTTACTAGTATTAATAGTATAACATTGCTTTTTCTTTTTAATTGTTCGGTTATCTTTTTCATTTTTCATCTATTATTTCTATAGCTGGTAATTTTTTGCCTTCTAACATAACGAGTGAGGCTCCTCCGCCTGTTGATATGTGGGTAAAGGCGTCTTTATATCCTAGGTTTATTGCAGCGCTGGCTGTGTCTCCTCCTCCTATTATGGTGTTTTCTTTTCCTTTTAGTATTTCAAGGAGTTTTTTGGTTCCTTGTGAGTATTCTTCTTGTTCATATTTTCCTACTGGTCCATTCCATATAATTGTGTTGCTTTCGTCAAGGAAGGTTTTGAATAGTTTTATGGTTTTATTTCCAATGTCTAATATTATGTCTTCTTTGTTTATATTGGTTATGAATTTTTCTTTAACATTGGTAGGAGTTTGGAAGTTTGTTGATGTTATGGCGTCGATTGGTAGTATTATTTTGTTTTCGTTTTCGTTGATTATTTTAGTGCAGAAGTTAATGTTTTCTTCGTCTATGTTTGATGATCCTACTTCTATTCCTTGTGAGGATAGGAATGTATTGGCCATCGCACCGGCTATTAAGATATTATCGGCTTTTTTTACTAGTGATTCTATCACACCGATTTTATCGCTAACTTTGGAACCTCCTAATATTACTGTTAGTGGTCGTTTAGGATTATTGATGGCATTTTCTAAAATTTTCATTTCTTTTTCGACTAAAAAGCCTATTCCACTTGGTAGGTTTGTGGCTATTCCTACGTTTGATGCGTGGGCGCGATGACTGGTGGCGAAGGCGTCATTTATGAAGATGTCTCCTAGGCTTGCCCAGTATGTTCCTAGTTTTTTGTCGTTGGTGCTTTCTCTTTTTCCTTCTAGGTCTTCGTATCTTGTGTTTTGGACAAGTATTATATCGCCATTTTTCATGTTATTGATGGCGTTTTCAAGTTGTGGTCCTTTTGTTTCTTCTATGAATATTACTTTTTTTTCTATTAATTCGCTTAGTCTTTGTGCGACTGGTTTTAGGTTGTTTTTTTCTAGGTCTTCTTGGGTTTTGATTCTTCCTAAGTGTGATAGTAGTATTAATTTGGCTTCTTTTTCGATGGCGTAGTTTATTGTTTTTAGACTTTCTTTTATTCTGTTATCGTCTAATATTTTTCCATCTTTCATTGGTACATTATAATCTACTCTAATTATTACTTTTTTTCCTTTTAGTTGATAATCTGCTATTGTTTTTTTCATAATTGTAAATGTTCCTTTCTGCTTTTTTTACTTTTAGTTATTCTTCAATTCCTATTTGTTGGTCTTTGTAGTAATATGTTAGGGTTGAGTCTTCATTTTTTTTTATGGTTATTGTGTCGGTCATGTTTACTCCTTCGTATTTTCCTTTTAGTAGGTTGGCGTCGTATAGTTGTTGAATGGTAATGGTTACTTCTTTTTTTGTTTCTAGTTCTGGATATCTGTCGCTATTGAGTTCTATGTATGCTTCTGTGCTGATTTTTAGGTTGTCGGTAAAGTTTTTATTTTCGTTTATTTTGGTTTGTTTTAGTGATTGGCTGATGTTTGGAAAAGTTACTATTAGTACAAGTGCTAAAACGGCTATTATTCCTATCATTTCGATTAGAGTAAATCCTTTTTTCATATATTCACCTACCTTATAATAGTATATAATTTATTTGTTATTTTTTCAATTGTTTTTTTTTAATTCACATTTTTTTTTATGTGGCATATAATTAATTAGAACAGATAAAGGAGTGTGTGTTTGAGTGAAAAAAGATAGAAATTGTGGAAATTATCCTGTTTACCCTATGCCTAATATGATGCCTGGTATACCACCTATTAATAATATGATTGGTACTTATCCTGTTGAAATGGGTAATTATACTCAGAGTGGTAGTGTGGAACAACAGTTGTCTTCTTTAAATAATCAGGTTAATTCTTTGGAAAGAAGAGTTAATAATCTTGAGAATTTGATTGGTAATAATTCTAATAAGTATAATACTTCTAATTATCAAATGTTGTAAAAGTCATTTTTGACTTTTTTTTGTATATTTTTTGGTTTTTTTTTACATTATATAATTGAAAGGATGATTATATGAATATTGATATTAGAAGTAGTATTATTGATAATTTTAAGGACGCTACTGGTGATGAGATAAGGGCTTCTATCGAGGCGTCTATTTCTGAGAAGGATGAGGTTACGCTTCCTGGTGTTGGTGTTTTTTTTGAGGTTTTGTGGCAAAATAGTAATGATGATGAAAGGGATTTTATTTTGAATAAATTGGAGGGTTCTTTTAAAAAATAAGTTATTTATGAATAAAACATGAAATATGTAATTATTTGCATTTTTCATGTTTTTTTAGTCGATTATTTTTTTTAATATGAAGTATCTACAATCGTAGGCACAGTGTGATTTTATGTATGCATCTATTTTTTCTATGTCGTTTAGGTTTTTAAATTTTTGATTATTTTTTTCACAGAAGCCTTTTAGTCTTAGTTTTCCATAGGCCCAGTCGCCTAGTATGTAATCGAATTCTGTAAAATAGTCTGTCATCTTATTGTTTATTTCTTCGTTTTGAAAACCGTTTTTGTAGTCTTTTATTAGTTCGTATTTTATATTATTGTATGTGTATTTTTTCATAGTTTTACTCCTTATAGTTTTTTTGTAGTGACTCTTTTATCTCTTTATATTTTATCAAACTTGAGCTAGAATTCCAAGTTATAAATCCATTTTTTATTCCGGAGTCGTATAGGGCTTGTAATTGTTCTTCTATTTTTTGGTTGTCGTATTTTATGTATGGGGCGTTAATTGTGTCATAGGCTTGTATCCAAGGTCTTATTAGTGCTTGGGTGGTTGTTTCTTTTTGTCTTTCTATGGCGTATTTTGACCAGTTGGTTAATAGAAGATATGGGACTGTCCAGACTGGTTCTTTTATGCCGTATTGGTTTTTATTAAAGTGATCTGGGTATGGCATGGGGCTTATGACATCAGCTATATTGGATATGGCTGGAAAGTATTGACCGTATGATGTTACGTATTGATGGGCTGATTCGGCAAAGACGTCTATTGATACATATACGTTTAGTTTGTGTAGTTCATCGCATGCGTACATGACGAAACCTTGAATTGCTTGGGCTTTGGTTTCATTGTATTGGTTTTTGTAATCGAGGTATGGTTCGATGCTTGTGGTTTTGTCTGGAAATCTTACATAGTCGAATTGTATTTCATTGAATCCCATTAATTTTACTGCTTCTTTGGCTAATTCAACGTTGTAGTACCATACATTTCTACTGTAGGCACTTGGCCAGTATGCGTTGTTGTGATGGTATGGTTTGTTGGTTCTAATGTCATATATGGCGTCTGTTTCGTTGTCTATGGCGTAGTAGTCGTCTTTGAATGTTGTTATTCGTCCTATAACGTAATAGTTGTTGTCGTTTAGTTTTTTTATGGCATTTTGGTATTCTTCTATTTCATATAGTGCTTTGTCGTAGTTGGTTTTTGATAGTTTTTTTAGTATTTCGGATTTGTATGATGGTATGGTATTTTCTTTTATGTCTACTACGAAGGCATTGATATTGGTTCCTTTGGCATATTCGATATAGGTATCTATTTGCTTGATACTTTCGGCATTTAGATAGATACTACGTACTTCTTGTGGCATGGTGTTGTTTTCAAATGTTGGGTGTTCGTAGGGATAGTAGTCTAGGGTGGCGGCATCACCTCCACCTAGGGTATTGGTTCTTTTTTGGTGAATTTCATAATATCCGTTATCGTAGTTTTTTAGGGCTTCTTGTTCGTTTTGATTTAGGTATTTTTGGTATACATATCCTGAAGTTGTTTCTGTTTCTATTTTATACATGTTTACATTTCCGTTGGTATCTATATAGTCATAGCCAATGATATTTAGTTTTTCGCCTTTTTTTAATGATGATTGTATTTCAAAGTTGTCTTTGTATACGATGCATGGTGTTCTTACGTATATTGTTTGTTCTAAAACGATTTTATCGTTTACGTTTTCTGTTTTTACTAGGTATTCTTGGTTTTGGTATATAATTTTTGTGTATTCTTGGTTGGTTTTTAGTGTTTCTATTTTGGTTCCTCTTGGTACTTCCATAATTTCGTTAAGGTTTTGATCGTATAGTTTTACTGTGTTGGTGGTTGATGCTAAGGCATGTTCTTCTGGTTTTTTTGTTGGTTTTATAAGTATTAGTGTTGATAGTAGTATGATTGGTATTATAATTATTTTTTTCTTGTTTTTCATGATTCACCTCTAGTGTTAGTATACCTTTTTATTTTTTTTTATTCTAGAGGAATTGATAATTCTTGGGTTTTATTTATACCGTTTGAGTAATAACTTGGTACGGTTCCGTTTATAAGTTTCATGGCTATTGGTATGGTTGTTGATACTTCTATTTCGTCTGATGAAATAGGTAATAATACTTCTTCTTTGATTGTTATGTCTAGTGTTATTTCTATTAATGCATTGTTTATTCCGTAGTTTTTTACTGTGCTGTTTACTTGTGTTTTCATTTCTCCTAGTATTTTTAATTTTACTGGTATTTGGGGTCCTAGATTGTTAAAAATAAAATTGTTGGTTATTTGGCCTAGGGGTATTTTTAGTATTACGCCATTTTTGTTTTCTTCGTTATTGTTGTTTATTTTTCCTTCTTCTAGTTTTTTTAGGTTTTCTTGAATATTTATGGTTATTTCTTGGATGATTTTGTTTATTAGTACTGTGTTCATGTCAACTGTCATTATTTCGTTGTTTTCGTTTTTGGTTATTATAAATAGGTCGTTTATATTTAGTGTTTCTATTGATTCTAAGGATATTGATTTTGTTATTATTAGTCTTGATAGTTTTTGTGTTTCTAGGGTGGCATAGTTAATTAGTTTGGGACTTATTTTTTTGTTTGTGTATTTTATTATTATGAATAGAGTTATTGTGGTAATGATTATTATTGGCGCTAATGTTTTTTTGGGTTTGGTTTTTTGTTTTAGATACATTTTTCTTTTCATGGTTTCACCTATTAATAATATGAATATTTTTGGTTTTTTATTTAATACTAATAGTGGTGATAGCATGAATTTAAGAGATGTTATGAGTAAAAAAGTGGTTTGTTGTAGGGATTGTGATGATATTATTTTTGTTTCTAAGGTTATGAAGGAGAATGACATTGGTTTTGTTCCTATTGTTAGTGATAAAAGGGTTGTTGGGGTTATTACTGATAGGGATATTGTTGTTAGGGGTGTGAGTAATGGTGATTTTGGTGGTAATGTTTCTAATTATATGACAAGGGGTG
Organism: uncultured Bacilli bacterium; assembly: GCA_947632415.1. Taxonomy (GTDB): domain Bacteria; phylum Bacillota_I; class Bacilli_A; order RF39; family UBA660; genus UBA3631. The sequence goes on along the minus strand of CANRPB010000008.1, from coordinate 6,724 downwards.
TATTTAGTGTTCCGGTTAATGGTACTATTCGTGATGTTGTTGATGTGATGAGTAGTAATAAAGTAAAGAGGGTTATTGTTGAAGATAAAAAAAAGATTGTTGGGGTTGTTTCGATTAGTGATCTTTTTAATTGTTTTTTTGATCAGGAGTTGTTTAGCGCTATTAAGTGTATTTGGTCTATTGGTCCTAATGTTTGCAAGTTTGATACGGATATTGATGATTTTTATCTATAGATTGTTTTTTTCTATGTAGTGGTTGTTTCGTTGATGGTTGGGGTTTCTTGGTTATATTTTAATGGTATTCCAATGCTTAAGCCTAGTATCATTATCCAGGCTATTATAAATGGGATTAGGCTTTTTTTGAAGTCAAATCTAGCAAGTGATCCTATTTTATCTAGTGTTTTTACTAATAAATTCATTATTAGGATACTTATTATTATTCCTTGTTCTAGAGGAATTATGTATTTGAATATTATGGTTAGTATTCCTAGAAATAGACCGTATAGTATTTGTCCAATTGGTGTTAGGGGGCTTGTTTTGGGATCTGTTGTTATGAATATGGCTTTAAATATCAAACCACATGATAGAATTTGTAGGATGGGATACCATATATTAGTTCCTCCTATTACGTATGTTATGGCAAATACGGTTAGGATATATGTTATGGGGATTTTCCATTTTATAACTTTGAAGTATGTTAGATATATAAATGATATAATACATAGGAATACGCTTGTTTCTCCGATTGTTCCTGGTATGGTTCCTATGAAGAAGTTTAGTAGTCCTCCATATGGTTTTACCATTGTTTCATATGTTCCTGTGGTGTTGATGTAGTTTGGTTCTGGTGATGTTGCTATTTCATATTTATTTAGGTAACTAATGTTTCCCATTATAATTGGATATATTACTAATACTAATAGAGTTCCAATTAAGGCGGGGTTGATTATGGTGTTTTTGAATATTTTTTGGATAAGTTTGTTTATAATTATGGAAATTAGGGGTGCTAGTACGAGTAGTATTATTGGTGTGTTTATTGGTAGCATTAATCCAATAAGTATTCCTGTTATTATGTTATAATTGTTTTTTATATTGCTTATGTTTGTTTGTTTTTGGAAGATTATATTATATAGTATTTCGTATATGATGACTGATATGGTTGGTATTAGTATAAAGATTATTGGATAAAATAGGCCTGTTAAATTGGTGTATCCTTTTGTGTATGGGATTATACCATTTTTTATGAATGAGAATATAATAATTGGTATTAATGCGTTAATGGTGTGCATTATCATTTTTTTTACATTGGTGTTACTTTTGATAAATGGTCCCATTTTATCCTTCCTTTCTTATTTTTTCTTTGGCTTTTTTGACTGTATTTCTTATGTTTATTTTAGATGGGCATATGTAGGAGCATAGTCCGCATTCGATGCATTTTTCTGGTTTTAATTTTTTTAGTGTTTCTTGGTTTTCTATGTTTTCTTCTATTATAATTGGTGATAGTTTTACTGGACAGCATTCTACGCATTTGCCACATTTTATGCATTCTATTTCTTGGTTTTGGTTTTTAGTTGTTACTAATATGCAGTTATCATTGTTGTTTATAACTATATCGCTTGTTGGTAGTTCTTTTCCCATCATGGATCCACCGGCTATGTATTGAGCGTCTTTGTTTATTATTCCGCCAATTTTTTTGATTATTTCTTCGGCGCTTGTTCCATTTTTTACTATAACATTTTGTGGTCTTTTTAGGTTTTCGCCTGTGAATGTTACTATTCTTTCTGTTAATGGTTTGTGGTATTTTAGTGCTTCATAGATTGCATATATTGTTGAGACGTTGTTTACTACTATTCCTTTTTCTAATGGTATATTGCTGTAGTCTATTTTTTTTATGTATTTTACTAGGTTTTTTTCCCATCCAATTGGGTATATATCTGGTACTAGAATTAGTTTTATTTTTAGGTAGGTTCCTATGTAGTTGTCAATTATTTGTTTTAGTTCTGTGTCGTAGTTTTTTATGGCGATTATTGCTTCGTCAATATTGTTTATTTCTCTTATGGCGTCGATTGTTTCTAGTATTTCTTCGCATTTTTCTCTTAGTAGTACGTAGTCTGCTGTTATATAGGGATCGCTTTCTACGGCATTTATTATTAGTGTATGTATTTTTTGGGTGGTATTATATTTTATGTATGTTGGAAAGCCACTGCCTCCTAGTCCGACTATTCCGCAGTCTTTAAGTGTTTTTATAAAGTCGTTTTTACTGTATTTTGTTATATCGTTATTTTCGTATTCTTTTTCAATGGCGTCTAGAAAGTCGTTTTCTATCACGACGCATTTTACTTTTTCGCCATTTGAGGTGTATTTTTCTTCGTAGTCAATTACTGTTCCACTTATACTTGAGTGGATGTTTATTCTAAAGTCTCCTTTTCTTTTTCCAATTATACTTCCTTTATATACATAGTCTCCTTTTTTTACGGTTACAGTTATATTGGTATCATTACCACTTATTAATGGGATATAGACGTATTTCATTTTATTGTAAATGCCAATTTTGTTTTTGATTGACATTGTTTTTCTTTCTGGTATTTTTACTCCTGATATCATATTTATCCTCCTGTCATAATTATACATTTTTTTTATGTTAATTGAAAGGTTTTGTTGTTAAAAAAAAGTGTATTTTGGTACACTTTGTTTTTTTTATTTGTTGCAGATTGTTCCTTCTTCGTATTGATATTTATATTTGTTTTTTGTGTATTTTACTGTTATGCATCCTTCTAGTGGTTGTTGTGTTTTGGGGTTTGTTATTGTTTTGTCGTCTATTAGTTTTGCTTGTTGTAATTCTTGGAATGTTATTACGTATGTTCCTTCGTTTGGTAATAAATTGGTGTTTTTGTTCATGTATACTTTTGATATGTCGATTATTTGGTTGATTTGGGTTGTTAGGGCGATGTCTTTGGTTTTTCCTATTTCTTTTATTATTTTGGGTAAAATTATCACTGCTAGAATCATTAATATTATTAATACTGCTAATAGTTCTATGAGGGTGAATCCTAGGTTTGTTGGCTTTTTGTTTTTCCCCATTATTATTCCTCCTTAGTTTTTTAGATTCTAGTATATTATACAATAATTTTTATTTTTTTTAAATATAAAATGAGTGATTTGGTCACTCATTTTGGTTTTTATATATTTTTATAATCTTTAATAGTAAGGAGTGAATTTATTTTGTTTTATTCATATACCACCTCCAGTCTATGTATAGATTATAGTCTTTAATTATGTATTTTTTGTGTTTAAATAGTGAAAGTTATATTTTTGTTCCACATATATAGCATATTTTGGTGTTTGGTGCCATTTTGGCTCCACATTTTGGACAGATTTTGGAGTTGTCGTCTTTTAATGTTTTGTTGTTTTTGTTGTCAATTATGTTATTGTTTCTTTCAAGGTTTATGTTTACTTTTGCGTTTAGTTTGTTTCTTGTGGCTTTATATACTGTTTTGGGAATGGTTATTTTTTGGGGTTTCCATGTATATTCTTCTTTGTTTGGTTTTTCGTTGGTGTGGGTTTCGTATACATTTTTTTGATCTTCAAAGTAGTTGTCTATGGTTTCTTTTTTTTGTGTGTCTTTTAGTTCTAGGCCTAAAAAGATGTTATATATGAAGGGAAATAATGTTAGTTCTATGGCATATAAGGTTTCTTTGTTGTGTTCTTTACACATTTTACTATATATTAAGTAATTGGTGTATATGTTTATAATTGGTATAAACATTATTATTAAATGATATTGTGGTAGTTTATAGTATTTTATTAGTATTATTTTATTGTAGAATGGTATTATTCCTTTTTTTAGTCCTAGATTTTTTTTCTTGAATATTAGTCCCATGCCAATGCATGTTGGGATTTCAAAAATAATAAATAGTATTAATATTATTAATAATGTTCTCATTTTATCACCTGTTTATTTAAAAGAATGGATTGTTTTTTAGTTCTTTGTAAAGAGTTGTTGTGTTACCGTGTCCTGGGTATATCTTTGTTTTTGGGGGATATGTTTTTATTTTGTTGATGCTTTTTTTCATTTCTTCTATGTTTCCTGTTTCGAGGTCTGTTCTTCCTATGCTGTTTTGAAAGATAAAGTCACCGACGAACATGGTATTTTGTTTTTTAAAGTAGTATGTTACTGAGTCACTGGTGTGTCCTTTGGTTCGTATAACTTCAAATTCGAATTTTTTTATTTTGTATGTTTTTTCTTCTGTATTTGAATAATCATATTTTTTTATGTTTTTAAATTTATGTATTGCTCCTATGTGGTCTTGATGATTGTGTGTTATTAGGATGGCTTGTATTTTTTTATTTTTGGTTTGTTGTTCTATTTTTTCGAATTCATCTCCTGGATCGATGATGATGGCATCGTTTTCTATTATTAGTATGTAACAGTTTGTGTGCAAATAACCTACTTTTATTTGTTTTATGTCCATTATTTGTACCTGTCTATGTTTTTTAGTATGTTTATTTTGTCAGTTATACTTATTTTTGGTTGGTTGATTTTTTGTTCTTGTTTTGGGGTTTGAGTTTTTATTTTGGCCATTTGTTCTTTTATGTTTTGGATTTTGTCTTTTTCGCTTATTTGTTTAATTGGTTTAATTGCTTTGGATATTGTTGTTTGTTTAAATGGATTTTTTTGAAACGAGTTCATTTATTCACCTTCTATTATTTCTTTTATTGGTCTATAGGTTTTTCTATAGCCTTCTATCAATCCGTATTTTTTTATGGCTTCTAAGTGTTTTTTTGTTGGATAGCCTTTATGGTCTTTGTAGCCATATTTAGGATATTTTTTATCTAGTTCATACATCATTGAGTCTCTTGTTACTTTGGCTATTACACTGGCTGCAGCTATGCTTATACTTTTGGCGTCACCTTTTATTATCGATGTTGTTGGTATGTCTATATCTAGTGGCATAGCGTCGATTAAAACATGTTCTAATGGTATTTTTTTTTGTACTTTTTCTATTGCTTGTTTCATAGCGAGTTTTGTTGCTTCGTATATGTTTACTTGGTCAATTATTTCTGGGGGTATTATTCCTATTTCTGTTGCTAATGAGTGTTCTTTTATATATTTATAGTAGATGTTTCTTTTTTTTTCGCTTAGTTTTTTTGAGTCTGTTAAACCTTCTAGTTTAAAGTCTTTTGGTAGGACAACGCAGGCTGTTACGACTGGACCAATTAGTGGTCCTCTACCTACTTCATCTACTCCTCCTATATAGTTTATTCCTTTTTTGTATAGTTCTTTTTCATATTTATATAGATCAATATCCATTTTTTCACCTTGCATTTTTTTTTACATTTATATTATAGCAGTTATTTGGTTGTTAGTAAATATTATAGATATTAAATTATTTTATAATATGTTTTAATATTTATTTTAAAAGAATAATTTTTATATATGAATTAGTTTTGTTTATTTATAAAATAGTTAAAAGAACATGAAATGTATTCTATTTTCATGTTCTTTAATCTTTTTATTAGTTTCATTATCAAGGAATAATTTGAGATTTAGAGACGGTTATAACTGGGCGTATACCACGTTCACCACTACCCACTGAATTATAGCCCAAAGTACCATTTCTGTCCACACGCCATGCATAAGAAGAATCATCGACATGGGCCGTACTTGTCCAATATGCCCATATACTTGCTGGACTTTGTAGGTTTACATTACATCCATATTGTTCACAGTCTGTTAAATTACTGAATAACCAGGCATAATTACTTGTGCCCTGCGATGTAGCTACTTTGGTTTGCCAATTTCCGTTGGCATCAGTATTGGGATTATAAGCTCCATCTAGGTAAAACCAAGTCCCTGAGGTTTTCCAATCAGACTTTCTTACTATGGCTGCCACTTCTTCGGCACTTATTAATTTTGCTTTATATTTACTATAATCTATAGTGTAACTTTTACCGCTTGAATCAGTAGCCGCAGTATACGAGTCAGTTCTATTATCCAATTTCCATTCTTTTGTATCTTCTTGCAATTTTGCTAAAGCTGTTAATGGGCCTTTGTCATTATTTCCAATAGTTCCATATTCTTCATTAGTTTCTTCATAATCAGTTTGTGATACCCATGCTACTTCGTTTGATGTATTATGATCTAGTATCATGGTATACCCATTATCTGATACATCATATACATACCATTTCATACAACCTTCTTTTCCAAAGTTTTGCCCATTATTGCTATAATCTTCCTTTGTACAACTTGTACTTTGTCCTTCTTCTGCTGTTGGATTCAAGTATACTTCTATTCCATTACATTTTCCTTTTTCGGTTGAGTATACTTCTCCTCCTATCATTGTTACTTTGTAGTCGCCTATCGTTAGACATGCAGCCTCAACTGAACCTTCATCTAAGACAACACTTCCTCCTTCTGGAGCTTTCCCTGTAAATGGAATGGTTGTTGGAATAGGATTAGACCCATTTAGTAATTCACCATTACTATTTAGATTAAAGAATCCATCTAAATCTTTCTCTCCTATTTTTGTTAGTTCTGATATATAGTATTGGTTTACTGCATCTCTATAACCATAGGCTGAGTCTATTGCTGCTCCCTTTCTTGAATTCTCAATTATATTTAATATTATTGGTACCGTTATTACTGCAATTATCGCAAGTATTACTATTATAGCTAATAGTTCTATGAGGGTGAAAGCCTTTATTTTACTAGTCTTTCGCACCCC
>CANRPB010000007.1 GCA_947632415.1 uncultured Bacilli bacterium | reverse complement strand
AAAAATTTTCTAAGAAATAGTATATAATAAAAAGTAAAAGATAGATTTCTCATCTATCTCTTGACTGAACTGTAACGAAGAATGTGTAAATAAAAATTATAATAATCATAATCCTATGTCATCACTATTAATTGGAAATTTAAAAGATGATGATATCATAAAAGTAAGACATTAATTTTTTGATTGACTTTAATATAATTAAAAACTATAATATACTTGGAATAAAAAGGAGAAAAAATGAGATTAAATAATGAAGATTTTTTTAATGTTGTTCTTTATTACGGAAAAGATATTTTACAATCTAAAAAGATGAAACAACAGAAGCAATTTATCCAACATGGTAATGTTAGTATCTACGAGCATTCAATTTCCGTAGCTATTTATTGTTTGAAAATTGCCCAATATTTTAATCTTGATGTTGATTACAAATCACTTGTTAGAGGATCTTTACTTCACGATTATTTTTTATATGATTGGCATATTTTTCATGAAACTCATAAATGGCACGGATTCACACATGCTAAAGTCGCAATGAAAAATGCAAGTAAAGACTTTAAATTAAATGATATTGAGAAAGATATGATTTATTGTCATATGTTTCCCTTAAACATTAGATTTTCTAAATATAAGGAAGGTTGGATTTTGTGTGTTGCTGATAAATTGAGTGCTATAGCTGAAACAGTTGGTGTAGGAACACATATTTTACTTAATGATTGTGAATTTTAATTTTTTTGGGGGTAGTTATGGAAAAATTAGATTATAATGATATTCAATTAAAATTGCTTAGAAAAGCATATAATGAAGGATTAAACGTTATTTCACTATTGGATCCTAGACTTAGTAGTGAACTTATCTGTTGCTATATTGAAGCAATACGTATGGGTATTGATATTGATGATATTATCAATCCCGATTTAAATGTTGGACAGTTGATACTACTTATTGATGCTAAAATGCAAGGTATAGATGTCCTTGGACTTGATAACTGGTTACTATCTACTAAAGATTTATCTAAACTTATTTATTTAAAACAAAAGCGACCTCGTATTAATTTGGAATGTATAAAAAAGATGAATCACTCTCAACTTGAAGTTTTGATGGAAGCAGTTAATTACTATTTAGAACATAACATTTCACTTAATTGGAATTCTTTTCTGGCAAAATTAGTTTCACAGAAAAAAATGTAAATATTACCTAGTAAAATTTGACATGTGACTAATTTTATTATAAAATTAAAGTAGTAAATAGGAGGTGGGATTATATAACAATATGGGTCTTATGATAATGTTGTTCACTGTAGTTCTTGCTTTTTGTTTATATTTAAAAATTAGAAAAGATTTAAGCAATGTTTGGCATGGTTTTTTTGGAAATAAAAGCATAAAAGAAGTTATTGCTAATCGAGAAATTCAAGCCCAAGAAACACCAAAAACTTTATTTGGAATGGAAACAATTAGTTTGCCTTATTTAGAAAAAGATTTCCCTGATTTGAATATAAACGAAATTAAATCAATGGCGGAGGACTTTATAATTAAATTTTTAGGTGCACTTGAGAATAAAAATGGGAATAACTTGGAATTTAATAGTGAAAAAGTAAATTCCTATATTGTGAGCAAGATAAATGATTTGGGTAGTGATACTGTGAATTTTAACAATATAAAAATTCATAAGACTATTTTAAATCGTTATGAAAAAAAAGATGGAATAGCAACCTTGAAATTGCAAACAGCTTTGGAGTACGATTACAGAAAGAATGACGATCAATATAAAAAAGTTCAAGACCGTTTTATTACAGAATTTATTTTTATTATAGATGAAAGTCAAGTATCTGAATCTGCTAAGGCTTTAGGACTTAATTGTCCTAATTGTGGAGCACCAATTAAAAATATTGGCGAAAAGTATTGTGATTATTGTGGAAGTGGCATAAAAGATATAGTTAAAAGAGTATGGATTTTAAATAACTTTTCACAATTTTAGAAAGAAAGAGGTAATTTATGGGATTAATTAAAGCAGCTATTAGTTCAGGAATTTCTGGACTTGGTGATCAATTTGAGGAGTATGTAACATGTCCTACAGTTGATAATAATGTTATTATTCAAAGAGGATATGTACAACATGGAGCAGGTAATAAAAATTATAGCGAGGGCGTTATTTCAAACGGAAGTTTGATTGCTGTTCCTCAAGGTATGGCCATGATGATAGTCGATAACGGTGAAATTAAAGAGTTTACTGCTGAGGCTGGTGAATATAAATGGGATACAAGTAGTGAACCAAGTATCTTCACTGGTGGATTAGGTAAAGGTATTGTAAATACTATTAAAACTATTGGTAAACGTATAACTTATGGTGGTCAACCAGCAAAAGATCAAAGAGTATATTTTGTTAACATTAAAACTATACCAGGTAATACATTTGGCTCAACACAACCTGAAACTGTTTTTGATCCAGTTTATGGTAGTGTAGAGATAACTTATAATGGTGAATATTCTTTCAAGATTGATGATCCAATTATATTAGTAAATAATTTTATCGGTGCTAATCCTAAAGATACATTGACATTTGATGATATATTCAAAACTGATGGTGAAAACATGTTAAAAGGAAAATTTGCTCAAAAAGTCAGTGAAGCAATTGCTAATATAATGACAATACACAATGTTTCATTTAACACAATTCAAAGATATAAATCAGATGTTACCGATCAAATGAATCAAATATTAGATGAAGAATGGCATCAAAAATATGGTATTGTTGTTGAAGATGTAAATCTACGAATAAATGCCAGTGACGCATCAAGAAAGATTATTCAAGATATGGATGCAGATATTGCTAAAACAACACGTATGGGTCAAGTTTTCAGTGATAATATGCAAGGTACAATGGCAGCAGCAACCGCTGAAGCAATGAAAAGTGCTGCTAGTAATGAAAACGGTGCTATGGCAGGTTTTATGGGAATGGGTATGGCTCAAATGCAAGGCGTTAACATGATGGGTTCTGTTTCTGGAATGCCAAATAACAGCGCTAATCAAAATGCAAATAACGTATCTGATGCCCCAGCTCCTGGTACTATTTTTAATAATACTCAACCAAATCAAGAAGGAGTTAATTGCCCAAAATGTGGTATGCCAGTTACTGGAAAATTCTGTAGTAATTGCGGTACTGCTGTAGAAAGTAATGAACCAAAAAAATGTCCAAATTGTGGTAGTGACGTTAAGCAAGGTGCTAACTTCTGTACACAATGTGGTCAAAAATTGTAGGAAAAAATTTAATTTTTTTCTATTTTTTTATAGTTTTTTTAATTTAAGTATGCTATAATTATATTGTCTGAAAGGTACGATAGTAAATTTGAAAAACCTACTAATTTAACGAATTGGGAATCTAATTTGCGGGTGGTGTTGAAAACTTGGGTAAACCGAGGATCCTAAAATTCGCAATGTGATGCCCACCTAGGAGACTAGGTTTTTATCGTTAACACTGTCGTCCTTTCGGATATTTTTTTTTGCTTGACATTTGTATTAAAGATAGTGTATAATATTTTGGCTTTGAAAGGAAGATTATAATGAATAAACAAGAGGGGTACGGTTGTGTTATTACAAATAATGATTTGAATGCCTATCATAAGGCTTTAGATGAAGTTGAAAGTTATTTAAAAAGTATGCTATACCGCTTTTGCAGCACTAATCAATTTGGTGTTATGGAAAGCAGTAGAATAAAAAAAATGCAAAGTATTATTGAAAAGATTTTTGGCAAAAAGAAGGATAACGACAATGTAAATATTGAAAATGAAATTAATGATATCGCTGGTATCAGAGTCGTTTTTTGTGCTACTGATGACGCATGTAATCTTGCAGAATTAGACAAAAAAATTCACGCTTGGGATAAAGAAACTTTCAAGAAAAAATTAACTTTATCCAGCTGTAAAAGTGATAATTGTAACATTGATGTAATTTATCAATTTATTAATTATTTAAGAAACGATAACAGTTATGAAGTTGTAAATGAAAAAGATTATATTAAAAGTCCTAAATCAAGAGGATATCAAAGTTATCATATTATTATTAAAGCTTCAAACGGTTGTTCCGTAGAAATTCAAGTAAGAAATCTAGTTCAACACTTGTTTGCCGAATACGAACACGAAGTATTTTATAAAGCTAGTTCTAGTGTACGTAACGAATATGATAGTTTCTGCAATGAATGTGTTTATCTAATGAATAATGCCGTTGATAAAACTGATGAGGTTTCTGGTTATAGTAAAACTCTTAATATACAATAGTATTAAAGGTTAATTTATAGAAAATGGTTTAATTTCATTTTCTTTTTTATGGTGATGATATGAAAAGATTTAAAAAAGTATATATTGAAATTACTAATAGTTGTAATTTAAAATGCGATTTCTGTATTGGCAATAAAAGAAAAATTAAATTTATGACATTTGATGAATTTATCATTGTACTTGATAAAATTAAGGATTACACTAATTATTTATATTTTCATATTTTAGGTGAACCCTTATTACATCCTGATATTAATAAGTTTAATAATGATATTTTTGATTATATATGTAAAAGATTTGCTTGTGATTTTAATAGAGACAATTTTGATTTTGTTTCTCTTTCAAATAGAGTTTTCTTAAATAGTTTTCATGAATTTATTTGGCCTGATTTTAATAATAATTTTTATAGTGATAAAGGTAAATGTTATGGCCTCATTAATCATATTGGAATTTTATCCGATGGTAGAATAGTTCCTTGTTGCTTAGATAGTAACGGTGATATTTGCTTAGGAAATATCTTTTCAGATTCACTAGAAACCATTTTAAAATCTGACAGAGTTAACAATATGATATCTAATTTTAAGAAAAATCGAAAATGCGAAACTTTATGTTGTCATTGTAACTTTTTAGAAACTAAAAAGGAAGATTAATCTTCCCTTTGAATTGTTTCAATTTCATTTTTATCAATGTAATCATATTTTGCCATGGCTTCTAAAACTTGTTTTTGCCTTTCTAGTGCTAAGTCCTTATGTTTCGTCAAAGAATAAGCAGATGGAGCATTGGGAAGTCCTGCAAGTATTGTTGCTTCATATTTTGATAATTCACTAGGCTTTTTATTAAAATATCCACTTGATGCGTTACCAATACCATAGTATCCATTTCCATAATATATTGTATTTACATATAACTCTAATATTTCATCCTTTTTTAAATGTTCTTCAAGATAGGATACAATAAATATTTCAGCAAATTTTCTTGAATATTTTTTTTCTTGTGAAAAATACATATTTTTAGCAAGTTGTTGCGTAATTGAACTTCCACCTGTTATAATATCATTTTGTTTTAAATTAGTAAAAAAAGCCTTGGTTGTTGATATCAAATCTATACCATTATGATCATAAAAGCGATGATCCTCAACAGCTATGACCGCATCTATAAATGTTTTAGAAATATTATTTAACTCAGTATAATTTTCATTTGATTTTATTTCTTTTATTTTCTCTTCAATAGAAGTATTTTTTATGGCTGATTTATACATTTTATAGCCATTATATCCTATTACAATTACTGTTATTAGTAACAAAATGAATAGAATAGCTATGATTTTTTTTAATGTCTTCATTTTTCCTCCTGCTATAATTATAAACTATTTTATTTTTTTTATCAATGGTGTATTTATATGGACTTTTGTTTTTAATTTTGATAAAATGTCTTTGGAGGGATTTTATGGCAAAAAATAAAGAAAATGTTGAAGTAAAAGCTTTAGCAAAAAAACAATTAAATGGATTTAAGGAGTTTATAGCACGAGGAAATGTCTTAGACTTAGCAGTCGGTGTAATTATAGGTGGCGCTTTTGGAAAAATTGTATCTTCCATTGTTGATGATATTTTAATGCCTTTAATTGGTATTATTTTAGGAGGAATCGACTTTTCTTCTCTAAGTATTAAAATAGGCGATGCTAATATAACTTATGGTATGTTTGTTCAAAATGTTATTGATTTTTTAATTATCGCTGTATGTGTTTATATTTTAATTAGTATTGTAAATAAAATTATGAAAAAAGATAAAAAAGAAGAGAAGAAAGAAAAAGCAAAATCTGATGAAGTTTTACTCCTTGAAGAAATTAGAGATTTACTTAAAGAAAATAAATAAGATAGGTATTCTATCTTTTTTTCTTTACAAAAAAAATAACAATATTTTGTTATTTTATCTAAAGAAAATTGTTGCTAAAACTGAGAATATCATTACAAATAACATTACGAAAGCCATTGCTTTTTGTATTTTTGGATTCATTGATAGTCACCTCACATCCATTATAATATATTTTTAGCTTTTTTGGAATAATATTTTATTTTTTTAATACTATTAATTAGGTGATGAATGTGGACAAGTTTAAAAAAGTAGTATATGCTAATAAAAGTATTTTAGTTTTCTTGGCTGGACTTTTAATTATTGCAGTAATTTTTGGCAGTTGTCTACCTGTTTTTTTAAGTAATGAAGATAAAACTATGATGAGTGATTATTTAAGTAATTTTGTTGCTAATATTGGTACTGGTAATGTTGTTTCCTTTTTCTTTAATGGATTAATTACTAATTGTGGTTTTGCCTTCATAATTTGGGTGCTTGGTATTAGTGTTATTGGAATTCCTGTAGTTTTACTTATGTTTTTTTCTAAATGTTTTATTTTAGGTTTTTCAGTTAGTTCTATTATAGTTAACTATGGACTTAAAGGTATTTTATTCGGCCTTTTTTACATTTTCCCACATCAAGTTATTAATATTTTTATTTACGCAATAATTACTTCCTATAGTTTAATTTTCTCTTTGAGAATTCTTTTATTGCTTTTTAAAAAAGGGGATTTCAATTTTAATTTGGCTTTTAATAAATATTTTTATATCTTCATCATTTGCTTATTGATTTTATTAGCATCTCTTTTATATGAGATTTTTGTAAGTCCAATTGTTTTAAAGTTTATTTTCAATTTTTTGTCTTTATGATATAATGTCTTTGGTGATTTTATGAAGAAAGTTGTTGTTGGTATGAGTGGGGGAGTTGACAGTAGTGTGGCAGCTATTTTACTTAAAAACGCTGGTTATGATGTCATTGGCCTTTTCATGAGAAATTGGGATGCAAGTGTTAATAACGATATATTAGGAAATCCCACTTTAAATAATAATATTTGTCCTCAAGAACAGGATTATAATGATGCTTTAGAAGTTTGTAAAAAAATTGGCATACCTTTACATAGAGTTGATTTTGTTAAAGAATATTGGGATTATGTATTTACATATTTTCTTGATGAATTAAAACTTGGTAGAACACCTAATCCTGATATAATGTGCAATAAGTATATCAAGTTTGATATGTTTGCTAAAGAAGCATTGAAACTTGGTGCTGACTTTATAGCAACCGGTCATTATGCTAGAATTCAAAATGGTAAATTATTAAGAGGAATTGATAACAATAAAGATCAAACATATTTTTTATCACAATTATCGCGTCAACAACTTTCAAATGTTTTATTCCCCGTTGGTAATTTAGAAAAGACAGAGGTTAGGGAAATAGCGCAAAATTATGGACTTATTACGGCTTCTAAGAAAGATTCTACAGGAATTTGTTTTATTGGTGAACGTAATTTTAAGAAATTTTTAAGTAATTATTTACCCAACATTCCAGGAGATGTAGTTGATATTGAAACCAATGATGTTTTAGGTTCGCATATTGGTTTGATGTATTATACTATTGGACAAAGAAGAGGGTTAAATATTGGAGGTAATAAAGACAGATTATTTGTCGTAGGAAAAGATATATCAAATAATATTTTATATGTAGCGCATTCTAATACTGATTATTTAATTAGTGATAGCGCTGTTATTGATAATATAAATTGGATTAGTGATAATAAGCCTTCAGAATGTGTAGCTAAATTCCGTTATCGCCAACCAGATAATAAAGTTTCCCTTGATTATATTAACGATAATGAGATTATTGTACATTATCCTCAAGGTGTAAAGGCTGTTACTCCTGGACAAGCATGTGTTTTTTATTTGGATGATGAGTGTCTTGGTGGTGGAATTATAAAAGAAGTTAGAAAAAGCAATAAAAAATTATGGTATTTGTAATATTTTACTTTTTACTTGACATTTATGTGTAAAGTGGTAAAATGATAGTAGGAGGTTTTATTTATGATGGACAAGTTAAATGATATTTTACGTGAAGCTGGTATTTCCAAGGTAAAACTTTCTAAGTACCTTGGCGTTTCACGACAAATGATTTACAATTATTTAGAGGTTGAAGATATAAATAAGTGGCCTAAAGATAAAAGAGTTTTATTATTAAATTTATTAGGAATTAAAAAAGCAGAAGATATCTTTGATATAAAGGTTGATACCGATTATATTTCTGCTTTAGATGCAAGATTAAATTCTTCTTTAAATACAAAGGATAGTGCCGTTAAGGAAGAAAAGACAGTTGGTTTTGAAGGTTTAGGTAAAAAACAAAAAGAACTTCTTAAAAATATCGTTGATGCTGTTAAAGAAAATTTGGAAGATTCAAAGAATGATGATAATATTAATTCAATGAAATATCTTTATAATTTTTTGCAAGCTATGAATACATCTAGAGAATTAAAATATATTCTTGCCTATGTTGCCAAGGAAACATGTTTTGAAGAACCAACAAAATTTGTTTTTGATGAAGACGAACAATTTGTTTTTGAAAGTATTATGTTTACAGCAATGACTCTTTATAATAATGGTGGTACTTCTAAAACTAAATTAGCCGAGGCTCATAAAAGGTTTGTCAATAAAATAGAACACAAAATGGATGAAAAACTTAGTAGAACAATGGAATTAAATCGTATTAGATTACAGGCTATGCAAGAACTTGGATATACAGTTGTTAATGAGGATAATGTTGCTGAAATATCAGAAAAAATGGCTGAGATTGAAACAAGAAAAGTTGGTAATTAAAATAGGGTAGGGGATACTACTCTTTTTAATGAAAAATATTTTAGGTTATCAATTAAAGATTATTTGGAAATTAATTTTATATGATAATTTTATTGAAATTACAATATTAAGACAATTTATTAATGATTATTCATTATAAATATACATTAAATAAAGTAGGGGAAATAATGCGATTGCTCCCCTATTTATTTATTACTTTTTTGTTATATATAGTTATATGTATTTAATATTGTTTTTTTGATTTTAAATTGAATTAATTTTTTGATAATTAATGAGTTATTGTAGGTAGTGGATTATTAATTAATAAAATATAGAATAACTATATAAAATTAATCAGATTAATTAAATTAAATTTAAATTAATCAGAATAATTATTTAAATAAAAAAAATTAATTAAGATATTAAAAGTTGTTATTAAGTATTATAAATAACTCATAATAATATTATGAAATAAATTAAAATAAATATTTATTCTAATTAGTAATTATAAAAAATAAATAATAAATTAATAATTATTAATACTAAATTTAATATTAATAAAAAATGTATAATGTATATTATGTTAACTTCTATATTTTGAATTTTAAATACACATTTAATAAGATTATTAATAAATATATTATTATTAAAAATAGATTATGACTCAAATAACTATTCCATTACAAAATATTTAAAGTTTTAAAACTTAGTTAAAATGTTTTTTGATTATAAAAATTCAATATTGTTAATTGAAATAAATTATAATTCACATAAAATCTTCATTTAAAAAGATCTTAAGATTCAAAAGATTTATAAGAATATAGATATTAATTATTATTCGAATTATTCAATTAATTTTGCCAGAATTAACCATTTAAAAAATAAAATTATAAATTAGTATAATATAGATAGAGAATTATTTAACTACTCTACTCTATTTTGTTACTATTTTACATTATTGTATAATTATTCCATCTATATTTATTATTTATTAGTAAATAATATTAATGGGTGATTAAAATGAGTAAGAAAAGCAATAAAATGAATAAAACAAACGCTAAGACAAATGCACAAGCTCAATCAAGTAATAATATTACTAATAAAGCTAATAGTTGCAATTCATGTAGCGGTTGTGGCGAAGATGGCTCAAACTATAATAATAGATAGTTACGCCCAGAAAGAAGCATTTTGCTTCTTTTTTAAAATATAAAATGATTTAATGTCATAAATAGTATACCTATAATAAAAAATATTATTGTTATTTTTTTATTTTTATAACTAAATGATGTTGGTAATAATTCATAGAATGATATTTGTAACATAATTCCTGCAATAATAGCCATAATAAAGCCCATTATTATATCAGTTATTATATTGCTTAAAAAGATATATGCAAGTAATGCTCCAAGAGGCTCTGATAGTCCTGATATTAATGTATACATAAATGCTTTTAATTTGCTTCCTGTCGCGTAATAAATAGGAATTGATATACTTATACCTTCTGGTATATTATGAAGGGCTATGGCGATTGTAAGAGATAATCCTAGTGCTAAATTATTTTCTGTTGATAAGAATGTTGCAATCCCTTCTGGTATATTATGTAATATAATCGCAACCATAGAAATTATCCCTACTTTATATAACTCCCCTTCTCTTTTAGTTGGTATATATTTATCAATAGCCATTGAAATAATAATACCAACAACTAAAAAAATTAACATTATTATTATAGTTGGAAATATTTGATATGTTTTATGAAGTAATGTAATTGATTCAGGAATTAAATCTGTTAGTGATACAGAAATCATTACCCCGGAAGCAAAACTTAATGATCCAATAATAATTTTATTGTTATTTTTTTTACTTATAAATATTAAAAGTGTTCCAATTAATGTTGATAATCCAGCTAATGTAGTTAAAATAAAGCCATACTTTGTAAACATAATATCACCAATTAATTATATGAAAAAAAGACTTTTTTAGTCTTTTTCATTCATTTTAATCATTAATAAACTAAATTTTATTTCTTTAATATTTCTAATTTAATCATATAACCACCCATACTTTGCAATTAACTTTTTATAATCATACTCTGTTACTATACCCTCTCGTAAATAAGCCCTTATACGCATTTCGAACTCATCAAATTTTAAGTCATAACTTAACCAATCTTTAACTTTGTCAAACGCTTTTAATTGTTTAATATAATCCCTTTAGTTCTTGTGGAAGTTTTGTCTCATCATACTTAACTGTTTCATCATATAAAAGTTTTCTATCACCAATAATTTTTTTATCTAATTCATCCACTTGTAACACCTTCCTAACATTTTTTGTTACTATAATTATACCATGAATACCTTTTTTTATCACTAATTTATAGATTAACTTGAAATTTATTCTTAAAAAAAGAATAATAACTAAACATTATCATTCTTTCCTTTTTCTCTTAGATATCTTTTAAGTAAAAAAGTTAAAAAATAAGGAAATGTATAAAATTTACCATTAAAACCAATATTTTTATTGCACAATTTTATACCATATTTGATATCTTGATAAGACTTACTATCTATCATATTATTTAAAGATACAGTAGAATTATCATTAGCTTTAACTTCTATTGGAATCAATGAATCAGCATCTCTTACGAAAAAATCCATTTCTATTGTACCCTTTTCATTTTTATAAAAATAAAGTGAGTATCCTTCTTTTACTAACATATCTCCAACTATATTTTCATAAATAGCGCCTTTATAAGTATTAAAATTTTTATTTTTTCGTAAATCATCTTGTACTTCTTCGTCAAGTGAACCAATTAATAGACCGGTATCTCGAAAATAAATTCGATAATTATCTGGATTATAATTACCTTTAAGTGGAAGTGATGGTTGTTCCAGGCAATAACAAATATTTATAATTCCTGCGTTATTTAACCAATCTATAGTTCCTAAATATTCTCGACTTCTAGCCCCATTTTCAACTTTGGAAATTTGAAATTTTTTATTTTCATTTCCAAGAAAAACGGGAATTTTGTTATATACATTTAAAATTCTAGTTTGATCAAGACCAGTAGCATATTTAGTTATATCCTCTTTATAATCCAACAAAATTTGTTTTTGAATTGAAAGTAAACCACTAAAAGTCTTATTCTCTATAAAGCGACTAACAATAGCAGGCATTCCACCTGTAATCATATAATCCTTAAAATTTTCATTCATCATGTCATAGCCAGTTTTAGTTAACGGTTCACATTTCAACATATGATCTAATAGATCATCTATTTGTTCATCACTATATCCTTTAGCCCATAAAAATTCCTCAAAATCCAATGAATACATTTCATAATCTTGCTTATTTCCAACACTATTAGACTCAATCTTTGAATAATTAATTCCCATCATAGATCCTGAACATATAACATCATATTGTCCATCAATATTAAATGCCTTCAATGAAGTAGCGCAGTTAATACAATCTTGTAATTCATCAAAAAATATCAACGTCTCATTTGGAATAAATTTATAATTGTTATTTATCAAAGATATATTTTTTAAAATTGTATCTACATTAAAGCCATTATCAAAAATGGTTTTATATTCAGGTTCTAGAGCAAAATTTATCTCAACAATATTCTTATAATTTAACTTTGCAAAATTTTCAATAGCGTCAGTTTTCCCAATTTGCCTTGCCCCTTTAACAATAAGTGGAAGTTTATTCTTATCATTTTTCCATTCAACTAAAAACTTATCTATTTTTCTTTTAAGTCTTACCATATTAAAATCGCCTCTTAATATATATTATCACAAAATTCCAGTTTTTTAAATACTCTATATCACAAAATTCCGACATTTTTTAACCAATTTATCACATTTTTCCTAAAACTCTTTTTTTAAGTAAAAATACTTAGACATTAAATAAGATAAATACAACATAATAATGATAATAGGTGGCACTATAAAATAATAATTAACTATAAAATTTAAAACACCAGTTAAAAACTCTAAACTAATAAAATTACTTAAAATACCTAAAATAAGCGCTAGTGCTAAGAGAACGACAAAAATCCAAATTCTTGCCTTTTCAATACCCAATTTAAAAATAAAAGGATACATAAATACTTCAATAATTATAATACTTGTGACATTAGCAACAAACACCTGTAAAATGCCTTCATAATTGACTTGTTTATTAATAAGCATTACTAAAAAAGTAATCAAAACAGATATTAATGATGTCATCACAACCAAAAGTAAAGTAGTTAAATATTTTGACTTAACAACATTCTTCTTTCCATCTGGTAAAGTAATCGCATAGACTTCCCACTTATTATAATTATCATAATTAAAAGTCGATAAAACCAACATTACACTAATAAACGATAACAAAAAAGATATATCCATCATTCCATTAAAAGCCATAAAAACATAAATTATAAACACAAAAGTAAAAGCCTTTAAATTATTCTTAATCATTAATAAATCTTTTTTAATAAAACCAATCATTATTTACCTCCCTTAATTACTAAGACCATTAAATCCTCTAAAGTTAACTTATCGATCGTATCGATATTATATTTCTTTTTAAACATGTTCTTATCCTCAACCAATAATTCAAACTCATACTTGTTTTTTCGATACTTCAAATAATCACTTGAATCAATTTTTTTAAATTCATCACGACCACACTTAACAACACCATATAAATTCATTAACTCATCACATGTCTTAGATAATAAAACTTCGCCATTATCAATAAAAGTAATATAATCAGCAATATGTTCCAAATCCGTGGTAATATGACTAGAAAGTAAAATAGAACACTCCTCATCTTGAATAAAATCTCTAAAAATATCAATAACTTCGCTTCTAGCAATCGGATCTAAACCAGAAGTAGGTTCATCCAAAATTAATAACTTAGGATGATGCGCTAAAGCCGTCACAATTTCTAACTTTTTACGCATTCCCTTAGATAAACTCTTAATAGTCTTATTAATAGGTAGCTCAAAATCATTTAAATACTTAAAAAATAAAACCTCATCCCAATTATCATAAACACTACTCATTATCTTATTAATATCCTTAGGTGTCAAAACCTCAGGAAAAAACATGTCATCTAAAACAACCCCAATATCCTTCTTGACATCATTTTTTTTAACATCTTGATTAAAAATTTTAATTTCTCCATCATAATTATTTACAATACTTAAAATAGCCTTAATCGTAGTTGTCTTACCAGCACCATTTTTACCAATAAAACCCATAATCATACCTTTAGGCAAATTAAAACTAACATTTTTTAACGCAAAATCACGATATCTTTTACATAAATTATTAACTTCCAAAATATTTTCCATTACTTACTCTCCTCATATAAAATATCCAAAATATTATCAATATCTTCTCTTTTGATATTGTACATCTTACTTAATACAACAACCTCATCAAGTAAACGTTCCATCTTCTTTAATTGTTCTTCCTTAACAATTTCCAAATTAATATTTGTAACGTAAATACCCTTAGCAGGAACTGTTTTAACATATCCTTCTTGTTCTAATACCTCATAAGCCTTTTTAGTAGTAATAACACTACATATTAAATCATGAGCCAAAGCCCTAATAGAAGGTAATAATTCTCCTGTCTTTAACTCATTAGTAATAATCTTACTCTTTATTTGTTCTTTTATCTGTTCATAAATAGGTACATTACTAGAATTACTTATTATTATTTCCATATTCACCTCTCTGTATATATAAATTATATACAGTATATACACAGATGTCAATAAAAAAACGAAAGAGAATATATCTTTTTCATTTTTATATAAATTAACTAGATTATACACTGTCTCTCAAAAGTCTATTTCTTAAGTATTTTGCATTTTAATATCAGATAAATTTATTTCTATAACAGGTCTAACGCCTCCCCCATCAGCCTCATCAACATTATAAGTTTCATAATTAGGATCAGAAAAAATAATATGTTCCATAAGACCATCAACACTACTGCTGTATCCTGATCCCAACCAATATGATGAAGATTGTAACCAATAAGGAGCCATTTCACAAGTATCACCACCAAAAGTGCAATCATACTGTGATATATCAGAATCTAATAATAATCTTCCTGTTATGGAATCTGGTGCTCCCATTTCTTTTAACTTATTTACATATTCCTTTACATAATACGCTATACTATATTTTTCATTTGTTGGTTCTTCAATAGTACCTTGTGGTGCTTCATCATATTCTTCATTATATCCATATACTGTTTTTGAAAATGGCACTACTCCAATATCAACTTTATTTTCTACATATTTTGTTATCTCACTTTGTAACCCATATTTTGAATCATTTTTATCTAGTGGAGTATAAGTTTCAGTATTTCTATCATACTTATTTCCTACATATAGATTATATTTTGCTAATAAAACAACTTTATTAGCATTAACAGATACTACATAAAAATTTTCTGTTCCAAATATTATTTCATCGCCTATTTTTATATCTCCATCACTTTCTTTAACAAACTCATATTGTGATAATGTTGGTTCATCTCCTATCATTCCATCACAAATTCCTTTTCCATTGGTTGTAAATTTTCCATCTTCATATGTTACTGCGTATTCATCTATGATAATACATGCATCTGTTATTTCATTATTTTTAAGTGTTATACTTCCTCCACTTGGTTTTGTTCCTGAAAATGGTATTGTATATGTATTGTCACCATTTTTTATAGAACCATCATTATTAACTGTGTATACTCCATTTGATAATGCAAATTCTGAATTTTTTGCTAATTCTGTTACATAATATTTATTGATGGAGTCTTTATAGCCATATGCACTATCTATTACGGCTCCTCTTTTTGAATTCTCTATTATGTTTAATATTATTGGTACTGTTATTACTGCTATTATTGCAAGTATTACTATTATTGCCAATAACTCAATAAGGGTAAAACCTTTCTTTTTTTTCTTCATAAGTAACTCATCCTTTCTATTTTTTTACTTCATTAATTACTATTATTTTTTTCATAATCTCCTGTACTATAGTACACTGCTATTATACTCTAATTCTATCACATCAACTCCTTAAAGTAAAGTGAATTATACTCATATGTTCGCAGAAGTAATATACTTCTGCGAACTTTTCAAAACTCAAAATTCCTTGTTTTTACTGGGTAAATTGACAATTTTAAAAATTTTTTTAATTTTTAAATTTATTTTTAAAATACTCTTTTTTTATAAAATTTAAACCATCAAAATATATTGTTTTTATTGACTTTTTAAGGATGTATGATAAAATTATTTTAGGGTAAAGAAGTTCGCAGAAGTATATTACTTCTGCGAACATCATTTACATTACTTTACACTAAAATCACTCATTAACAACACCAACCCTCTTAGCCACAACCACAAACCTACCATCAGTCTGGGAATACTCACAAGTAGAAAGAGTTAACAACTGATCCCCATAAGAAGCACTAACACCAGTATCATATAAACTGGCTTTTTTTGCCTCATTTACATAATAATTAAACTCCTCTTCTGAACCATTAATAAAATAATAATATCTAAAAACATCAGTCTCATTCTGATAAAAAACCCTAGACTTAAAAACAGATATAACCTCATAAAAAGCATCATCATTTAAAGTCGTAAAACGAATCACTTTATTATTTAAATAAAAGTCTTCATCCTGATACTTTAATAATTGTTCAAACATTAAATTTGTCTTTGTTCTATGACCATATACTAAATAATTAACACTATTATTTAAATTAACACCCTTATCTAAAAAAATACTCCCCCTAGTTGTATATTCACCCTTATAATTATGATTCAAATAAAAGTCATTATTATCTGTCTGTAAAACAGGATAACTAATATTAGTATTACTTATCTCTATCCAACCAACAATATCATTATTCTCTTTTTTTAACTCTTCAACCTGTAACATTCTTTCCGTCTTAAATTCCTCTACATAAGGAACTTCTATTTTTTCTAAAACATCAGTATTATCTTTTTTATCCTTAACAACACTCATCATATTATAAAGAGTACTACCTAATCCTATTAAAAATATCACACTCAAAACAAAAATTATCTTCTTCATAAATAACCCCTAATAAAAATGAAGTAGCTAACTACTTCATTTAAACACTTTTTATTGGACTTTCTTTCTTAAAACTATTACACTAGCACCCGATAATAAAGTCATCGAAATAACAAAGAACATCGAATCATTAACACCTGTTTTTGGTGTATCATCCTTAGGTTCTTCAATTGATTCTTCAATTGGTTCTTCAGCCTTAATATCCTCAAACTTAATAGTCAAAGTCGTATTTTCCGTAATCTTCTCATCAAGACTAAACTCTACATCATCCTTAAAAATACCAACTAACTTCTTACCCTCTGGTGCGGTTAATAACTTATTTAATTTTTCTTTCTCTTCATCAGATAAATATTCATTTAATGATTTTCCCTTTTCAACAGTAAAAGTTCGATTACCTGTTATACCCTTAACAGTAACAATCGCATGTGTTTCTGGTACATCCTCAAGTACAATCTTATCAGGATCAACCTGAACAACTAATGTTTGATCATCAAAATCACCATCAGCATCCCAGTCAAAATCATACACTAAAATAGTATATGGTTCTCCCTTTTCCTTAACTTCTTTAAGACGTTCTTGATTTACACCCAACCAGGCATTAACATAATCTTCGCCATCCTTAACATCATTAAATTTAACAGTCTTGCCACCTCTTTGAAAACTAGCATTTTCACTTCTACCTTTTGGAGCCTCAATCTTAATTCCAATCCAATAACCATCGGAATTTCTACCTATCTTAGTATCTTTTTCATACCACTTAAGATTACCAGCCGTATACTTTACAGTGACATTTGCGGTATTGTTATTGTCAACTTTAGATGTTCCTTCACTAATGACACTAATAGAACCATATAGTTCTTGAGCAAATACATTGGCTTTAAAAGAAAATATTACACCCAATAAAAAAAGTGTTCCTGACAAAAATTTTTTCTTCACAAACATACTCCTTTCAACATACTACATCATTTGTCAAGCTAGATAGACTTTAAATCTATCTATAAATATTATCTTCCATTTAAAATAAATTATACCGTATAAAAATTAAATATTTATTAATAATAAAAAGATGAAATAAATCATCTTAAATCAAAACCAAGATTAATAATGGTACTTTTAATTTTTTCCTCGATATCCTTATCAAAAACGACTTTTACTTCCTTTTTTTGATGACTTGCTTGAACCTTTTTAACACCATCAATATTTTTTAAAGCATTTTGAATTCTATTCTCACAACCACTACAAACCATACCATCAACCTTTAAAACTAACTCTTGCATTATATCACTTCCTTTCTATTAAAACTCTTAAAGCATTTAACGATGATATAACTGTTACTCCAACATCAGCAAAAACAGCCTCCCACATCGTAGATATTCCTAAAGCACTTAAAACTAACACTAATATCTTTATCAAAATAATAAAATAAATATTTTCTTTAACAATATGCACTGTCTTTTTAGCAATATAAATAGCCTCAGGTATTTTAGAAAGCTCATCATTCATCAAAACTATATCTGATGCCTCAATTGCGGCATCACTGCCAATCGCACCCATACCAACACCTATAGGTGCTTCTGCCAAAACCAAAGCATCATTAATGCCATCGCCAACAAATATTATATTACTCTTTTGCTTTAACTCAAGCATTTTTTTAACCTTTCCATCAGGAAGTAGCGAAGCATAGTAACTAGAAATACCTAATTCTTGAGCAACATACTTAGCAGTAATCTCTTTATCACCTGTTAACATCACAAAATTATTAATACCAATTTTTTTAAACTTATCAATCGCCCTATATGCATCATCCTTAATCTTATCAGCAATCCTAATATAACCCATATACTCTTTATTACAAGCAACATAAATAATAGTTCCCACATCTTTACATGGTTTAAAAGCAATATTATTTTTTAAAAGCAATTTCTCATTACCAACTAACACTTTCTTATTATCAATTAAAGCCTTAATACCATATCCTGGAATTTCTTTAGTCTCCTTAATTAGATTATTATCAATTTCCTTTTGATAAGCCTGTCTTATAGATAAAGAAATAGGATGATTGGAATATACCTCCGCACTAACCGCTAATTTTAATAATCCGTCTTTGGATATATTAACAGGATTAACATCTATTACCTCAAACACACCTTCTGTTAATGTTCCAGTTTTATCAAAAACAATCGTATCTACATTATTAAGTTTCTCTAAATAATTGCTTCCCTTTACTAAGACACCAATTTTAGATGCTGCTCCAATTCCTCCAAAAAAGGATAAAGGAATAGATATTACTAAAGCACAAGGACAGGACACAACTAAAAAGGATAAAGCACGATATAAACACGCATTAAAACTAACATTAAATATTAATGGAGGAATAAACGCTAATAAAAGCGCTACTAAAACGACAATAGGTGTATATACTTTAGCAAACTTAGTAATAAAATTTTCCTCTTTCGTCTTCTTATCAGTCGCATTCGCAACTAACTCTAAAATTTTACTTACCGTCGAATTTGAAAAAGTTTTTTCAACCCTTACCTTAATCACACCACTAGTATTAATCGCTCCACTTAAAATATGGTCATCTTTTAAAACCCTTTTAGGTATTGTCTCACCAGTTAAAGCCTTAGTATCCAGTAATGATTCACCATCAATTATAACGCCATCAAGAGGTACCTTTTCACCTGGTTTAATAACAATAATATCATCTATCTTAACCGTATTTGGATCAACCTTTTTAATTTCCTTATTTTTTAAAATATTTGCATATTCTGGACGAATATCCATTAAACTCGCAATTGATTTTTTAGATTTCGCAATCGCATAATCTTGAAATAATTCGCCAACCTGATAAAAAAGCATCACCGCCACAGCCTCCGAAAACTCTTGAATCATAAATGCACCGATAGTCGCAACTGACATAAGAAAATTCTCATCAAAAAATTTACCCTTTATAATATTTTCAAAAGCCTCTCTTAAAACACTAAAACCAACCACTAAATACCCTATTAAAAATAGTAATATTTTAATATTGGTGTCTTTTAAAATAGAAGCAACTATAAATAATATTGCCGAAATAATAATTTTTATAAGCTTATTTTTCATTAAGAACCTCTTTCTATAGTTAATCTTTCTTTATTCTTATGATTAATATGATTTAGGGCAATTTCAAAAACCTCATTAACATGGTTATCATCTAAAGAATAATAGACAACTTTTCCTTTTCTTTTGCATTTTACAATTTCACTTTTTCTTAATAAGGCTAATTGATGAGATATAGATGATTTACTCATTGACAATATATTAGCTATATCACAAACACACACTTCTTCTTTATCTAGCGCAAATAAAATTTTTAATCTAGTTGGATCACCTATTAATTTAAAAAATTCAGCCAAATCAGAAAATGTTTTTTTATCTGGGACTTGTTTTATTATTTTATCTACAATATCTTGATGAATTACATTACAATCACAAATATATTCATTTTTAGACATTAAATACCTCCTATTTATCAGTTGAATTATTTTTCAACTATTATAATTATAGTTGAATAATTACTCATATGTCAAGAAAAAAATCTATATAAAAATCGATAATACTAAATATAACAGTAAACAAAAAAGGACTGTTCAATAATTATGAGCCTCCTCTTTTTTATTCGTCTAAACTATTTTCATTTAATAAGAAATGATATAATCCCATTGTTACTATTCCATCATTATCAATTCTTGTTTTAATATTATCTTTAACTATTATAATTTTCTTAAATGAATCTTCAATATGATTCAAAGACTGTTTTTCTTGTTCAGTTTTTTCATCATCTGTTAATCTATATGCTGATTGAATATAATACTTTTTAGCACCTTTATTAACCACAAAATCCACTTCATAATTAGTTCGTTTTGTTTTACTATCACTATTCTTAGCGAATGTTTCAACAATACCAACATCCACATTATACCTTCTAGCTAACAGTTCATTATATATTATATTTTCCATAATATGTCCATCATCAATTTGCCTAAAATTTAGTCTTGCATTTCTAAGACCTATATCCTCATAATAATATTTATAAGGAGAATTAATATAACGATTACCCTTAATATCATATCTTTGAGCCTTTGTTACTAAAAAAGAATCTTCGATATAATTAATATAACTATCAACAGTATTTTTATTAACTAAATTATCTTGTCTATTTTTTGATTCCTTTAAATATCTGTCATTGATTATATTAGTTAGCCTTGCCGGATTAGTAAGTGAACCAATAGAAGATGATAACACATCTAATATATCATTCAAAAGTTGTTCGTCTTTTATTTTTCTTCGTTCCTTTATATCATCTAAATATGTTTCTTTATAAAGATTTTTCAAATAATCAGCCTTATCTTCATCTGTTTTACAAAACAAGATATATGGTAAACCTCCATACAAAACATAATCATTCCATGCTTCATCTTTATCTTTATTATATGCATCCAAATATTCTTTAAATGTCAGAGGATATAAATGAATAACATCACCTCTACCTCTAAATTCAGTACTGATATCACTTGACAACATTTTTGAATTACTTCCTGTAACATAAACATCAACATTATCTTTATATAAAAGACCGTTTAATACCGGTACAAAATTATTAACATTTTGTATTTCATCAAGTAAAATATAATAATTATCATTATCACTTTCTATCCTACTAAGTAAATATTGATTAAGTATTGATGAATCCCAATACTTTTTATTTTCCTCTGCATCCAAAGCAAGATAAACAATATGTTTTTCATCAGTTACATTATCTAAAAGATACTTTCTAAATAAATTATACAATAAATAAGACTTGCCAGATCTTCTTAATCCAGTTATTACTTTAATCATATGATTTCCTTGTTTATCAATTAAACGCTGTAGATAATTATTCCTTTTTATTTCCATGAAATTCACCTCACAATTATATTATATACTTTAAAACAAAATATATCAATAATTCCATTTACTTTTTTTGTGTGGGCACACACTTTTGGTAAATGAAAAACAATACCACTTTACGTAATATTGTTATTAAAAACACTCACTAAGCAATAAATCTACTTAATCAATAAAATACATTCAATCTTTTTATCTAATAATTTTTTAAAGTTTTCACCATCACTTTTATCACCAACAATCAAACCATAATGAGTCGGTATAACGACTTTGGGTTTAATAGTATTTATAAGTTCAGCAGCTTCATTATAAGACATTGTAAATGTACCTCCAATTGGTACTAAAGCAATATCACATTTAACTTTTTTATTTTCTGGAGTAATATCCGTATCACCAGCAACATAAATTTTTTCATCATTGATTGTTACAATATAACCTACCCAACCATTTTCTTTAGGATGAAATGATTTATTAACATTATAACTGGCAATAGTTTGGACCTCATAATTTAAAATATTATAAATTTGATTCGGAACAACTCTAATACATTTATAATTATCTAAATATTCACAAGATAATGTTTCAGGTATAACTATTATAGTAGTATCTTTAATAATATTTTTAATAGAAGCAATATCCAAGTGATCATAATGATCATGTGTAATGAAAATAATATCAGCATCACTACATTTTTCTTCAATTTTATAAGGATCAAAATAAATTATTTTCTCACCATTTACTTTAATACTACTATGCAAATTTATACTAATCTTATCTTTCATATTGCACCTTAAACTTCAATTAAATCATATTCCTTAGTGCCAATACCTAAGTCAGTCGCTGCATCTATTGTATGAGTACCATGTCTTGAATTAATCCTTTCAAGTAAATGATCACGACCAGGATCATTTGAATTAACAACTAAATCAATACAAGCTTGATCAATCGCAACAGGATCCGTAGAGGCTAAAATACCAATATCCTTCATACAAGGATCCTCAGCAACCTTACAACAATCACAATCAACACTCATATTACACATAATATTAATATAAGCAATATTATCTTTAAAATAATTAACCACTGAAGAAGCCGAATCAGCCATAGCCTCTAAAAATTTCAATTGATCAACTTGAAACATCTCCTCATAAGTACCATTTTCTTTACCAACACAATGAATAAAGCGTTTACCTTTACTAGATGCAACACCAATTGACAATTGTTTTAAAGCGCCACCATAACCACCCATTGGATGTCCTTTAAAATGTGACACTACCAACATTGAATCATAATTTTTTAAGTTTTTACCGACATAATTCTTATTAATTACCTTACCATTAGGTATTTCTAATACCACATCAGGTCCTTCACCATCCATAATATCAACCGTATAATACTTTGACCACTCATGCTTATCCATTAACTTTTTGTGTTTTTCTGTTGTATCACGCGCACCATCATAAGCCGTATTACACTCAACAATAGTCCCATTAACACAATTAACTATTGACTCTAAAAATTGTGGCCTAAGATAATTTTGATTACCCTCTTCTCCCGAATGGACCTTAACTGCTACCTTACCAGGTAACTCTTTGTTAAGAGCCTTAAACACTCTAACTACACTCTCAGGTGTAATTTCTTTTGTAAAATAAACTTTTGCTTTTTCCATAATATCATCCTTCCATTTTAAAATTATAAATCGACTCTTCCTAATAAAAAATCAATCGCACTAATTTGTTTTATTCCATCATAATTATTAGTATCATAATCAAGCGTAATTATATACTTTGGATAATTATCCCTTATATTTTGTAAAGGTTCCAATTCTCTTTTTAAAGTATTTTCATCCCTCACCGATAAAGCAACTTGTATATATTTTAAACCATCATTATTTTTAATAACAAAATCTATTTCTTTATCATCTATTTTTCCGATATGAATGTCATAGTTTTTTCGTTTTAATTCCAGAAATATTATATTTTCCAGTATGCTTCCAAGCTCTCTTACTTCTCCAAGTAAATAATTACGCAATCCTATATCACATAAATAATACTTATCACCCGTTTTTAAATATTCTTTACCCCTTATATCATATCTTGAAATTTTATATATAATATAACTATCAACTAAACATGATATATAGTTTTCAATAGTATTTACCGAGTTCTTTCGATTATTAGAATTAAGTGTATTACTTATTTTATTAGTTGAAACTAACTGTCCAATATTATCAAATAAAAAATTCACGATACTATCCAAAATCATTACATCTTTTATTTTATTTTTAGTTACCACATCTTTGAGTAATACTGTATTATAAATACCATCTAGGTAATTTCTAATTAATTCTTTATCACCATTTAAATTAATTAAATATGGAAAACCTCCGTTTTCAATATAATTTTGATATTCTTTTAGTTCATTAGAATTTGAAGTTGTAAAATAATACTCTTTAAATGATAACGGCAACATATGTATTTGCATATATCTTCCTGTTAAAAAAGTGGCTAATTCACCCGATAACATATATGAATTAGAACCCGTAATATATAAATCTACATTTTCATTTAAAAACAAACCATCAACAGCCCTTTCAAAACCAGCAATAACTTGTACCTCATCTAAAAATATGTAGTTTTTTTTCTGTTTATCTAACTTATTGTTTACATAATGATACAAGTCTTGCCAACTTTCAAAATGTAAATCATTGGGATTTTCAAAATTAATACTTATAATTTGATTTTCTTTTACGTCATTTTTAAGCAAATACTCTCTATATAATTTAAATAATGTTGACTTACCACATCTTCTTATACCTGTAACAACTTTAATTATTTGCTTATCCTTTAACTTTATGAGAAAATCTAAATATTCTGGTCTGTTTATCATCTAATCACCTAATTTAATTATATTATATATTCATTTAAAAGTAAAGTTTTTTCATTGTAATGAAAAAAATATTCTTTCTGACATTTTTTTATTAAATAAAATACAAAAAATTCATAAGGAAAAACCCCATGAATTTTAATAAAATCTTTCAAACCTTTTTTGAATTCTCTCTTTACCAAGTAAACGCAATAACTCATATAAATCAGGCGTCATACTACTAGTTGTTAGTGCAACCCTAATAACGGTACTAACATCAGCAACATTTCCTTTAAATTTATCAGGATTTGCCTTATATTCTTTCATGTCACTAGCATAACCTAACTCATCACAAAGCAACTTAATCTTACTAAACCATTCTTCTTTAGTGTCATTATCACTATAATATTTTTCAATATAAGTTTTTAAAATTGTTTTAATTTCATCTTTATCAGTAACATTTTTAAAATCATATTCTAATTCTTTACTATCAAAAACTTCATCATACATATACCACACTTGTTTAAAAACATCACTGTACTTAGCAAAATCTTTACGAGGTTTCTTCTGTTCTCTTTCAATATTTAAAATACTAGTTGTATAATCTTTATATTTAGAAAGAAGTTTATAAAAAGCATTATCATAAACCTTCGCCCACTCTAAAACACGATCATAAAGATCACTTGCCTTTAATCTACTAATATAATTTTTAGAAATATTAGTCAATTTATCTATATCATAAATAGCGCCACCACTAGAACCTACTTTTTTAAATTCAAACTTAAAATCATTTATAGAAGCATTAGGATTAGCATCAAACCAAGCCTCAAAATTAGAATTAGTAATAGTCGCTAAATAAATCATAACAGCCTCAATTGGAATACCCTCTTCGTGATAATAAACAAGGCCTGCCTCAGGATCTTTTCTTTTACTAAGTTTTCTTTTAGTACCATCATCATCTTTAAGAAGTGGCGCTAAATGAGCATACTTAACATGCTTAAATCCTAGTACATCAAAAATCTGAAGATGTTTTGGTAAAGATGAAACCCACTCATCCCCCCTTATAACATGAGTAGTATGCATCAAGTGATCATCAATCGCATGCGCAAAATGATACGTAGGTAAACCATCTTTTTTAATAATAACCTCATCAATATCATTTTCAGGCATTTCCATTTTACCCTTAATTAAATCATCAACAATAATTGTTTTATAAAAATCACCAGGTGATTTCATTCTAATAACATATTTTTCACCATCTTGAATTCTTTTAACAGCATCTTCCTTCGTAATAAATCTATCCTTAGCCCATCTACCATAATAACCAAGTCTTTGCTTAGTTGCCTCTTGATACTCACGAATTTCATCTAATTCTTCCTTACTAGCAAACGAAGGATATGCCTTATCTTCCTCAATTAACTTTTTAGCATAAGCCCTATAAATATCACGACGTTTACTTTGCATATAAGGGCCATACGAACCAATTTCATCAGTATCACTAATCATTCCTTCATCAAAAGCAATATCAAAATCTTTTAATACATCAAGAATTTTAGAAACACCATTTTCAACTGTTCTTTCGGTATCAGTATCTTCTATTCTTAAAAAGAAAACGCCATTACTTTGACGAGCAAATCTCTTAGCCATAAAGCACTGCAATAAATTACCAATATGTGGAAGTCCCGTAGGACTTGGAGCATAACGAGTTACAATCGCATCACTAGCTAAATTTCTTTCAGGATACATTTTCTCATACTCTTCCCAAGAATGCTCTACATCTGGTAAAAGAAAATCAGCAAACTCTTTATTAGTCATAAAATCACGCTTTCTATTAATAACAATTTGGCTGCCCCAGTTAGATTCGAACTAACGATCTTGGAGTCAGAGTCCAATGCCTTACCGCTTGGCCATGGGGCAATAACAAAATAATTATAACATGACTATAAAAAAAAATCCATAAAAAATAAAATTTATGTTATAATTATCATGGTGATACAATGAAAAAAATTGAAATACCAATTGTTTTAACAGAAAATACGCAAATTTTTAATTGTTTTAACAATACACAATTATCAGATGAGTTAAGTAATTATATATATAGTCAATGTAAAGGTTTTCCAATAGGAAGCAATATAACTTTAAATATATACCATAATTGTGAAATAAAAGAAGAAGAAAAGAAAATCATAATTGACGCAATTAGATCTAATTATGGCATCGATATAAAAGAAAACTTATTAAAATTAAAATACGAATTACTAGAAGAAATAATATTAATTTTAATAGGTTCCATCTTTCTTATTATATCAAGAATATTTGATAAAATTGATAGTCTTGTCTTAGGAGAAATAATTTCTATTTTTGGTTGTGTAATTATATGGGAAGTAGCCTATAATATTATATTTACAGATACCAAAATAAGACTTGAAAACAAAAGATTGAAAAAACTAACAGTATCAAAAATAAATTTTATAAAACAATAAATTAGTATTTATAATCCAAATCTGTAATAATAAAAAATCATCATATATTAGTTATGATGATTTTTTATATTCATATCTATTTCAATTTTTCAATAGTCATAGTTACAATTGTATTAGCAAAAAAAGAATCAGTTATTAAATTATTAGAACCTGGACTAACTAAGTGAATAGTATCTTGAGAAGTATTTACCAATTCAAATTCATCGTCATTTAAAACAGTTGTAACAATACCATGAGCATTAATTCTAACAACAGACTCTTTATAATCCCAAATACAACCACCAACATAAATGGTTGGTTCACCAACTTTTCTTAATCCTACTCCTATAACATCATATTGTCCTGGATATATAACCGAGCTAGAAGAATACGCCTCTATCATAAATTCAATCCGATAGACACCACCCTCTTTAAATGTAATTGTATAATCATCATTCAAAGTAAAACTCTCTTCCATATCATATACTTTAGTATCTATCGGTATCCTTCCATTAGATTCAACAGGAATACCATATGTATCCAAACTATCATTAGCCGTCATAAAAAAAGCTGATGGAATTTGTAATGGACCAGGTATCCCTTGTGGTCCTGGATCACCTGTTTTTCCTTGAATTCCTTGTTCACCTTGCGGACCCATTGGACCTGGATAACCCATTGGTCCCATTTCTCCCCGTGGTCCTTGTACACCAGGAGGTCCTTGAACTCCTTGCGGTCCAATCGTACCCTGTTCGCCTTGAGGGCCTTGAATCCCTTGTGGACCATCATCACCTTTAGGGCCTTTGATTTCTCCAACATTTTTCCATTTACCCGTATCCTCTGACCACACATAAAGATCAGGACCAACTAAATAAGAGTCCCCTAAATTACCTTCAGGATATTTTTCTTCCAAATCCACAATAGAATCAAAAGAGCCTAAAATAGTAACACTTGTTCCAGGAGTACCAGCAGGACCTTGAGGCCCCATTTCTCCCTGCGGTCCCGTTGGTCCAATATCCCCTTGTTCACCTCTTGGACCAGCTATACCAGGAAGTCCTTGAATCCCAGGTGGCCCCATTTCTCCTTGCGGTCCCGTTGGACCTTTAATTGTTCCAGCATCACGCCATCCACTAGAAGTCCATACATATAATTGCCCCTCAACTACGTACGCCTCCCCAAAATTACCGATTGGGTGCAGTTGCTCTAATTCTTCTAAACTTTCAAAACTTCCTAATATATTTAAAGCAGGTCCCGTTGGTCCCGTGGGACCTGTAGGCCCAATAACACCACAATTTGATAATTTACATTTTTGATCATTCTCTATTTTTTTTAATGCCTTTTCATATATATCCATTAAATCACCTAATTAATTATATTCTAATATTAAAATATTATTTTAATATTAGGATACATAACTAGTATAATTTAAATACTTTAATCACATAATCTATATACACATTTTTAAAATTATTTTTTCGTATATAAATAACTTTTATCAATCAAACTCAATATGTCATTATCAGATATAGTATTATTTAATACAATTGTAATCCAATTTTTTTTATTCATATGATATGCAGGATAAAATCCATCTTTTTTTAGTAAATGTTCTATTTCGCTTGGCTCCAATCTTACATCAATTATTTCAACTTCACCAGAAAGATTTTTATCAAGTTTACTCATATCAATATTCATTATTATTCCATACCACTTTTTACTATCCTTATTTCTGAAAGTAGCAAACCCAGGAAACTTATCCCATTCAAATTCTGGCTCATCTTTATACTTTTCTTTTATTGCTTGAGCTATTCTATTAGTTTGTTCATATATAAAAGAATTATTAGTAAAACAATTACTTCTAATATCTTTTAATATATCTTCAAATTCCTTTCTAACTTGTTTAACAAAAGAGCCTGTACTATCTATACGAAAATTAGTATATTCATCTTCAAAAGATAAATCAAAAACTTTACCCTTAACTATTCCCTTATTATCTATTTCAACATCAACTCTAAAAGTATTATCCATAATATTTTTAGAGTATTTATATAAAGACTTTTCTTTTTTAAAGCCATATTTAGATATCTTATCAAAATCAATTTTTGTTTTCCTAAATAATTCTTCCTCAATAGTCATTTTTATTCTCCTTTATAAATTATTACATTTTTAAATATATTCTAAAAATAGTATATAACAAAATTATTACTATGTATAAAATTTTTAAAAATAAAAAAGCTAAAATTGGTCAGTAGCTTTTTTATTGCTAGATAAAATTTTAATTAATACGTTTATTTTAGATTTTCAATCTCTGTAATGGTTAAGCCTGTAATTTTTGATATAGTATTTATATCAATATTTTCCTTTAGAGAATTTTTAGCTATTTCAATTTTATATATTAGGAATTTCCTTTCAAAAAATTTGATTTGTTTTTGGTAACTAATAGTTAACAAATAAAAAAATTCACGACAAAAATTCGGCAATTAAATCC
>CANRPB010000006.1 GCA_947632415.1 uncultured Bacilli bacterium | reverse complement strand
TTAAAAATCTTTTGAACTTAAATATGGACATTGAACAGGTTTCTTCAATTACTAATTTATCAATTAATGAAATTAAAAAGATAGTTTAAGCTATCTTTTTAATTTACCAAAAATATATAAACTCAAAAAAACTTATTTGCAGTCGCCAATATTTTTTTATCCAACACAGCAAAGCCAAATTCAACTGGCTTCCTATTTTACAACATAATAA
The DNA here is from genome assembly GCA_947632415.1 of uncultured Bacilli bacterium. GTDB lineage: Bacteria > Bacillota_I > Bacilli_A > RF39 > UBA660 > UBA3631. The sequence goes on along the minus strand of CANRPB010000006.1, from coordinate 37,422 downwards.
TAAATACAAAGCAAAAATAACTAAAACATTTATTTACAATGTTTATTGTAATTATTTAAACTTTCACTAGTATATACAGGATTAAACTTATTACTAACCTTCGATTTTGCATATTCATAAGTACAAACATATTTTGAATTTTTAAACTCAACTTTACCATTATTAGAAACACAACATGCCTTATCCTTAATACTAGACATTATCCTAGGAATGATAGTAAGAAACGTCAAACTTATAATACCCATCAAAATAATAGTTATCACAGATAAATTAGCTTCACCAGCAGCTTCCTTCATAAAATCACTCCCTTATCATCTATCCATAGTATACCAAAAACACCTAAATTTGTAAATTAAATTTTTTTCTATTTCTAACAACCATGTAAAATACAGTCAACATCAAAATAAAAAACACACCAACTATAATCCAATTATCATTCATACTCCTATCAGAAAAAACATCATACTCATATAATAAATCGCCATGATAATTTATTTTTATTTTTCCCAAATACTCACCATTACTAACACTACCCACATCAGTAACACCAACATAATCATACGTTATATCATCAACAAAAACATCATTATTAAGATATAAATAAACATCACTATCAGAAGAAATACTCAAACTTCTTTTAAACAAACCAACCCTAAGCGTAACCAAAGGGCTACCAAACTCAAGTACCCTCTTATAACCATAATTCGAAGAAAAATAATCATATAAATTAATTGCATCCATAAGTTGATAAGGCATACTAGTACCAGCCTTAACCGTAACAAGTAAATACGAAACACCATTTATAGAAGCAAGAGAAGCAAGACAATAACCAGCCTCATCCGTAAATCCTGTCTTAGAACCCAAAATATTAGAAATATCCAAATTATACCTTCTAGCCCTTTCAGTCAAAGTACTCTCCAACCTTAAATTAGTAGTTGTAACATAATTCCTAGTAGTAAACAACTTATAAAACTCCTCATTATTAAGAGCATACTTTAACATAATCGCGACATCACTAACCGTAGAATAATTATCCAAATCTTTACCAATAGGATTTGAAAAAAAAGTATCATTCATACCCAAATCACGAGCTTTTACATTCATCATCGAAACAAAATTATCAATACTACCAGCCACACTAATAGCAAGAGCATTAGCACAATCAGCACCACTCGGAAGCATTATTCCATACAACAAATCCTCATAAGTTACAATATCACCAACCGAAATACCAGAAGTCGCATAACCATCCAAATCCTCAAAAGCCTCCCGTGGCATCTCAACAACACCATGAATATCATCAACATTCTCCAAAGTAATAATCGCAGTCATTATTTTAGTTAAACTAGCAATCTTTACCCTCTCATCCTTATTCTTTTCAAAAATAACCTTATCATCATTCAAATTATACATAACAGCATTATGCGAATATGTATCAATCGCCCTAACACTTACAGAAAAAAACAACAAATAAAATAAAAAAACACCCTTAAATATAATCTTCTTCATATTAACCCCTTTATTATTATAAAAATATTTTACCAAAATAAACAAATAATGTCTACTTAGAAAAATAATTAAAACAAATATAAAGAAAACAAAATATTCCACATACCATCATCAAATACCCAAAGCATTCAAAATGATATTAACAACATCTTCTTCCGAAAATAACTTATCAGTTCTAAACCTCAATAAACAAATATTATTCTTCTTAGCAATACTATCCTTTAATCTATCTTTCTTCAACTGAACAGGATTATTAAAATGAAAAGCAAAACCATCAACCTCAATAAATAAAACCGGTTTCAAACACATACTATCATATATAACAAAATCAAATGAAGCATTATTGTCAATATATCTTTTCTCTTCAAAAGACAAATTATCATACGATTTAATGCAATTTTTCAATAAAACTTGTGGTAAATACTTAAAATCCTTAAACTTTTCACTCATAAAAATCTTATCTAAAACCGTATCCATAATATTTTCACTCCTATAACGAAGTCTATGCAATAATCTTTTATTCAAAGAATCCAACTTTTTAGAATAATCCTTATAAAGCAAATCAAAAATTGAAACCAAATTACTATCAACTATCTCAGAATCTAAAGTATTATACTTAATATACTTAATAAAAGCCTTAATTTCATTACCATTTTCATTAAAAAGTTTATTATCTGTAACCAAAACAAACTGTTTAATAGCCCGTGAAATCGAAACATTTACCATACAAGGATCATCGACAAATTTAATACATTTCTTACCATCTAATGAACTATCAATAACAGTAGACATAATAACTAAATCCTTTTCCCTTCCCTGATATTTATGGACAGTATCACTTTCAATTCCCTCATCAACACTAGCCGAAATATTATCAGCTTGCAAACGATATGGAGTAACAATTCCAATATCATTACAAGAATAATCAGCCACTCGATCATCTAATATTTCCTTCTTTATAACTTCCAACTCTCTTTCATTAAGAACACCCTTATTCCCCCAAGTTAATCTACGCATATGACATCCAGAAACAGTATAATATAAAACTAAAGGATTTTTAACATCCTTATGACATTCCTGCTCATAAGCCACTAACCTACCATCATAATAACGTCTATTACAAAACTCAATAATCTTAGGATGGCATCTATAATGCTCCAACAAAACAGTTGAAGGAATATAATCATCATAAAGCCTATGCATAGCACTCAAAATATTGTTACAAAAATAATCATGACAAACATCAACCTTTCTATCACCAATATACCTTTTAATCTTATTATCAACAATTTGAGGTAACTGCTTAGAATCACCAACAATAACCGCATTCTTAGCACAAGATAATGCAAGACAACCAGCAAGTAAATCAACCTGTGAAGACTCATCTATAATCACATAATCAAACAGAAAATCCTTAGGAATAGAATTTCTAAGTGAATACGTTGTACTCAAAACAATTGGAAATAAAGACATAAATTCTTCCATATTATTCTTGTAATTATTATTAGTAAAAACACACTCCTTCCCAACATATCTTTGATACAATAACTTTTTCAAAATTTTAATACAAACATCACAATAATCTTGCTTTAATTGATCAAAATTATTACTTTTCAACTCATTTTTTATAAAATTATATTCATCACGTAACCTCTTTAACTTTAATTCATAATACTCACGCTGTAACATTAAAATATAATCAGCAACACCCTTATCCAAATTCTTTAAACCATGTTTCAAATACATCTTTATCTTCCAAAACAAATTAATACTACCATTACTAGATTGTAAATCCGCTATTAAATCCAATATTTCATCATCACTTTTATTATAAAACGATAATTTCTCAATCTCTTCAATATCCCAATTTTTATAATAAATATCAAAATGTTTCTGTTCAAGGCAAAAAGCATCTATCTTTCTTTCAAGTTCAACCATATACTTATTTTGATTCAAAAAAACATCCAACTTTTCCTCTAAACCCTTACAAACAGCAAATAAATCATCGATATCATCATCAGAAAAAAAATCATCAACTTTAAATTCAGGAAGATTAGAAAAAAAACTATCCCTATTTGAAAACTTACCCAAACTTGCCAAAATAAAATCAAAACCATACTTCGTCAACTTCTGCTTAACATTCTTAACTGCTTCATTATTATTAGATACAACAGCAACTTTTTTATTTTGAACAAACGCTAAATTAATAATCAAATTTAAAATTGTAAAAGTTTTACCAGTACCAGGAGGACCTTCAATTATCGATATATTACTCTTAAAAACATTCAAAACAGCCTCCTTTTGACTATTATTAAACCCAAAAGGAAAAATTACATTACAAGGAAAATCACTAGATTCAGAAAGATCATATTTATTTAAAAAAACATTTAAAATACTATCCTTATGAACATAGTTTAATTTACTATACTCATTATAAAGAAAAGTATTCTTATGATCATTACTCTCCTTATCTCCATCACTAACATATTTTGATATTTCCTTATAATAATCCATAACATTACCAACTACACTATTAGCTTTAGTTCCTTCTACAATATCATCAGAAAAAAATAATCGACTATCACCATTATCATAAAATACCTTTATTATATCATCAAATTTCAAAATCTTTTCAATATTAAGAAGCAATTGATTTTTATAATAATAATCATAATTAATAATATCTAAACTCTCACAACTATCCTTAATTTGGACTCTCTTAAAACTATAAGGATATTCTCTTTTACCATTATGATATTTTATATTATACGATGAATCATCTTTTTTATAATACTGTACTTCCTTAGTCTTATCATCACCATCTATAATTATTAAATACTTGTTCTCATCCATATAAAAAACCTCATCACTAATTTTATCACACAAATAATTAATTACCAAATAATACTAAATCTTTACATTAAAAAAACAAGAAAAATCTTGCACTTCCATCAACAAATATAAAATTATTCTAAATTGCCAAGAGATAATACTCTACTTTGATCAGTCAAAACTTCAATAGCGCCATCTATAAAATCATTAAAACATTCTTTGTAAACTATTAAAACCTTCTTAACTATTTCCCTCACTTCCACTTCATTCATTCCTAAAAACTTAGCAATAGACTCCGTAGAAAAAAATTTTTCATCAACATATCCCAACCTTAAAGAAATAATTATTGCCTCCTTAACTGACAACATACCAAGCACTTTTTCAAAAATAGGAGATCTTAACAACCTCAACATTTTTAAAAAATCTTCCCTTTTCATATTACCTTTATGATTATCTGTACTTTTTTTATCAAATAATAATACATCTTGTGAAAACTCTAATGAAGAAACATCACCAATTAAAATATCAACATAAAAACTAAGCAATTCTTGAACATTTGAAACAGAAATTCCCACCTTATCAGCAAGCTCCACCACTGTAGGAACCCTTCCCAACTCATTCTTCAAAGATTCATACACCATATTATATGTGCAAAAACTACCATGTAAATAACTAGACAATCTAACATCCTTATCATTAATAGCACAAATAATCGCATTCCTAATATTATAAAACGCATAAGTAGAAAATCTATACCCCATTCCTACATCATAACCATCAACTGCCTTCATCAATCCTAAATTACCAGCCTGTATTAAATCTAAAAATGATAAACCACAATTACAATATTTTTTAGCAATATTAACCACTAACTTTAAATTACTCTCCATAAACTGCTTTTTAGCACTTCCATCAAAAGCCTTAATTCTACTGACAAGCTGAACTTCCTGCTCATTTGTTAACACAGGTTTCCTATCAACTTCCCTCAAATAAACATTAATACCATCATGAAAAACACCACCATCAGCTTCAACATTACCAAAAAAACTATCTATCTCAACATTATTAACAATACAATATGAATCAATTATCATAATAAAAAAATTACTATTAAGTATATCTTCACAAGACATTATTTGCAAGCAATAATCCTTAAATACACACTCAACTGTTTCAAAAAAACCTTTATTCTTCCTCAATAAACCAATCAACAAATCCATACTAGGTACAAAAGAAAAATCCTCAAAAAAAGCAAACAATTTTTTCAAATTATTCAAAGCATCAGCACCAAAATATTGATTAATATAATTACTTATTATCTCAAATGAAACATCCTTAATTGCCAAAGACTCACGAACAATCCTATGCAATTCATCTGTAATTTTTTTCTCTATAAACACAGCATAAGAACCATTTCCCAAATACGTCTCTTTAGACTTTTTTATTTCCGATAAAACAATTTTTCTATACTTAGCCCCACCTATTCCTACATACTTAAAAGATAAAAAAACATCATTAATAACCGGCAATAACAACTTAAATAAATGCTTAGAATCCAAATCCTTTATTGTATTTAAATCCAACTCCATTAGCTACCCCCTATAAATTATATCTCCAAACAAATTTGACTATTATTTTAACATTTATAATTTTTCTTGTAAAGAACTTAAAACATAGATTCAGACAATACAAGTATTATAAAAAATATTAGATAAAAAAATTAAAAAAACTAGGAATTTCCTAGGTTAAATTATATTGATGCGATAGTTAAGATAGTCCGAAACCATCACAACAAACAAATAAACAATTTAATTCTATAATCATTATACCATGACTTTTACTAATTTTAATAAATTATTTTTATAAAAATGAAAAAGACCTAAGGCTTCAAAAGTTTCCTAGGCACATCTCGATAAACAATATACACTATTTATAGATAAATTGCAATACTTTTGAATAAATTTCATTTAGTTCCCTGATTAGGGTATAGATATTAGTTATGTTTTAAATAGTTTTCTAATTCATATAATTTAATCTTATTATTTAAGTTTTCAAAAATATCTCATTAGAATAATTAAAAGCTAGAAAGGTTATATCATTAATTATAATTCTATGTGATTCTAGATATGTAAGATTAGTTCTATCAATAGTTCTTAAATTGCCATTAATAATAATTAGTTTAACTTTACAAAACCCACATATAAACTCTAATCTTTTTCTTAATGATTCTTTCATTCTAACTTCTTGCTTGATAACATTTACCATTTTAATCAATCCTTTATTTGAAAGACTTTTTCTAAACAAGAAAAAAAATCAATCCTAATTTAGAATTGATTGTCTATTTATTCTCGAACCTTATAAAAAGTTCGAGCGAATTTACCTATGGTGGAGCTGACTAATCTAAAAACAAACTATTATGTTTTTAGTTATGGCTTTTTAATTGTTATACCACTAAATAACTAAATTTTATCATAATGAGTCCACATTCTAATAATATGAATTTCTTTTTTTTCTTCATCTACTTCATAAACAATTCGATGTTGTCTATTAATTCTTCTAGAATAAAGTCCTGATAATTCGCCAGTTAATTTTTCATATGATGGTGGATAACAAAAAGGATTTTCCATCATTAGATTTAATATATTTTTACAATTTTTATCAAGATTAGAATTTTTTAGTTTTAATTTATCTTTTTCTGCCTGTTTAGAAAACTTAATTGTATATATATTTACCATTCTTCATCCTTTTCATATTTTTTTGCTGATTCCCAATTTTCATTTTTTCTTATATTGTTAATATTATCTACATAACCTGGAATGCTTGATAAAAATAATGTTTCTTCAATATTTTTCCATTCATCTTCAGATATTAATACAGCATTTTTTCCCTTATTATTTACAATAGTAATAGGATTAAAACCTACATTAACATCTGATACCAATTGGTATAAGCTTGCTCTAGCATTAGTTATATTTATTGTACTCATTATTAATCACCTCATTTACATTATAACGTGCCTTTTTGCGTACGTCAAGTATCTAATATTATTATATGCAGTAATTAAATAAAAATGTATCAAAAAGGAAGCGTATTAACCTCTCCCAAAATATCAACGAACAAACAGAAAGTTTGTTTAATACTACATTGGTGGAGATGAGGAGATTCGAACTCCTGTCCAAAATTATTTCCATATAAACATCTACAAGTTTAGTTAGTTATATAAATTCCTATGTTATGTTAGTAACTAACAACCCATACATAGTAAGCTTATAATATTCACTAATACTCCTAAGCAAAATATTAGTATATCCCACTAAAATTGAACCTTCTAAAATCCCCATGGGAAAGAGAAAAAAGAAAGTCGCACTTCTTAAACTAAATTAAGCGTAGGCTACAACGTTACCCTTGAACATTGAAGCAAATGCATTTTTAATTTTATTTCCAGTTATTTTTTTTTGGATATAACGATTCCCACCGACTTGCAGTTCATACCGATTTAACCCTGTCGAAACCTAACATCCCCATAAAAAAATTATAACACATAATTAACAAAAGTCAAATAAAATCACAAAGCCTATTCAATATTTTATATAAAACATATACTAAAATAGGTGATAATATGAACAACAAATGGTGGTTCGGAAGAGGAAAATGGTTTATTCTAATATTTGCCTTCTCAATCCTACTAATATATCAACTACTACTAACATTCTTTATTCTAACACGATTCAATATATTCCTACTATTTCTATTTATATGCATTATCTTTTTCTCCTTTTTCAGAATAATATGGTGAAACAAACATTTCAGTCTTATAAATAAAATCAATCATTTTCCCAACTTCTCTAGTATTTTCATACTCACTTTTATTAAACTCAACTTTAGGAGGCAACAAAATTAAAATAAAAAACAACTTTCTCTCATCAATAGATAGCGGATAATTCCTTTCATATCTTCTAAAAATCTCAGCAAAATCAAAATCCAAACCATGCCTCAAATACAACTTATAAATATCAAAAATAGGTATATCAATCTTAGACTTATCCCAACTAGTCAAAAAATTCTGCTTATTAACAATAAAATGATCCAATTCAAGATTATTATGCAAAACCACAAGACGCTTTTTCTTCTTCTCCTTAACAATATCATACCACTTATCAATTTCATCATTCAAAAAATCCAAATCAGAAAAAATCTTAGAAATATTTCGCGCCAAAACATACTCACTTGGACTCATATACACTTTACTCTCTATAAGAGTAATCAAATCCATATAATAAGTATACAAATACTCAACATTATTCTTTAAATCCTCATAAATCTCCTTATAATCATCCTCAGTAACCTCTCTATAATGAGTGGTTTTATTATGAAGTAAAGCAACCAAATCAATCAAATCCAAAATCTTCTGCTCATCAGGTATATCAAAACTTTCAATATACTTAGTTATCTCATAATCATCACTATAACAATTAACAACCATCGGCATATAATCAAAACTACGCGACTTCAAATAATCATAAATAAACTGATTATCCCGCGTTCGCTCCTTAACAACATACCTACCACTATCCGTAGAAACCAACATTACACTATCCCTCTTAGTATATTTACGAGGTTTCAAATTATTCTTCTTCAAAACCTCATTTAATCTAAACATTATACTCAGGAATAATTAACTTATCACCAAGTTTTAACTCCGAAACATCATTATACTCCATCATCTTCTCCATTGAAATATCATACTTTGTCATAATACTATCAAGCGTATCACCCTCTCGCACAATATAAACATAATACGTTGAATAATCCTCATCACCCGTACTAAAAGAATCAAAAATATTATTATCCTTAAAATCACTCGTTACACTAGTAGAACCAATCTCCTCATAAACATCATCCTCATCAATACACCTAGAATTATCCAACTGAACATCATCGCTAACTACACTTTCAAACAAATCCTCTTGCTCCATAACCTTATCCTCCTCAGAACTCTTTAAAACCTCTTCCCTAACCTGATCAATCATAGGCTTAGACACCAAATTATCAAGTAAAATATCTATATTAACCTCCAAAATATTACTATTAATAATCTCATAATAAAAATCATCAATATCAATAATAATATTATCCGTTATATATTTATCATCAATCTCAATATTTACAGGAACCCTAAACTCAAAATCATCAACTTTAATACTAGTATCAGTTATCTTATAACTACCATTAATAATCAACTCACCATCAACAACATTTAAAGAACAATGCAAAGTATTCTCCAAAGAAATACTCGTTATCTCACTCACATTAGTATCAAAAGTCAACTTCTTTTTAAACGGAACTATTTTCTTCATTTTTTCCCTCCTAATAAATACTATTAAAAAAAAGATAGTTTATTCTATCTTTTTAACCATTACCAAATATTATCTTATAAACCTCATCATAACTCTTAACAGGAATATAACTAATATTACCCTTAATCTCATCAGGAATCTCATCCAAATCAGACAAATTATCATAAGGAATAATTACCCTTTTAATACCATTACGACAAGCACCAGTACTCTTCTCCTTAAGACCACCAATCGCAAGAACATTACCCCTTAAAGTAATCTCCCCCGTCATCGCAACATCAGTAGGAACCTCCTTATTAGAAATAGAACTTATAAGAGCCGTCGTAAGCGCAATACCAGCACTTGGACCATCCTTAGGAATAGCACCCTCAGGAACATGAATATGAATATCCTTATCAACAATATCATCAAAATTAATCGCAAAATCACTACAATTAGACTTTATAAAACTAAGAGCAATCTTCGCACTCTCCTGCATTACCTCACCCAAAGAACCAGTCAAAACCAAATCGCCCTTGCCCTTATAAAAATTAACCTCTATTGGCAAAACATCACCACCATAAGAAGTATAAGCAAGACCATTAACAACACCAACTTGAGCCTTAGTTTCCTTATAAATATAATGATACTTCTCTTTTCCTAAATACTCAACTAACTTCTCCTTAGTAATAACTATCTCACTTTTCAAAGAATCACCAACAACAATCTCCGTAACAATCTTCCTAATAATAGTAGAAATCTTCCTCTCAAGCTCCCTAACACCAGCCTCCTTAGTATAATATCTAATTATATCCAATAAAATATCATCACTAAACTTAACCAAATTCTCATCAATACCATGCTCTGAAGCAACATTCTTAATCAAATGCCTCTTGCAAATATCCAACTTCTCATACTCCGTATAACCACTCAAATAAACGATTTCCAACCTATCCCTCAAAGCCTCAGGTATTTGTTCAATATAATTAGCCGTCGTAATAAACATTACCTTCGACAAATCATACTCCACATCAATATAATTATCCATAAAAAACTTATTCTGCTCCGGATCAAAAACATCCAACAAAGTACTAGCAGGATCACCCTTAATATCCTTAGTCATCTTATCAATCTCATCGATTAAAAACACCGGATTAACACTACCAGCCTTCTTCATAGAAGAAATAATACGACCCGGACTAGCACCTATATAAGTCTTCCTATGTCCGATAATCTCCGCATCATCGTTAATACCACCAACAGAAATCTTCACAAAATTCCTATTAATCGCCTTAGCTATCGAAAAAGCAAGCGACGTTTTACCAACACCAGGTGGACCCACTAAACAAATTATTGGACCTCTAAGTTCATGAGTCATCTGCTTCACAGCCAAAAACTCAATAATCCTCGTCTTAACCTTATCCAATCCATAATGCGACTCATCCAAAATTTTTCTAACCTGCTTCAAATCATTATTATCCTTAGTCTCATTCTTCCAAGGAAGATCCAATAACCAATCAATATAACTCTTAATAATACTTATTTCAGGCGACATTATCGATAAACTCTCATACCTTTTCAACTCCTCATTAAGCCTGTCCTTAACATGCTTAGGAGCCTTCAACTTAGACATCTTTTCCTTAATCTTCTCAATCTCTTGATCCTTTAAATTAACCTCGCCCAACTCTTCCTTAATAGTCTTAATCTTCTCCCTTAAAATAAACTCCTTTTGACTATCATCAAGCGTCTTTTTGATATTAGCATCTATCTTCTTATCAATCTCATACAACTCTTCTTCCCTATACAAATCCTCAAGAACCATCTTCGCACGATTACTCGCCTTAGTCTCCAATAAATACTCATTCTGTCTATTAACATCAACCGGCAAAAAAGAAGTAATTATATCAGTCATCTTTGACAAACTAGTAGAATTAATTATAAGCGACAACACACTATTACTCATTCTAGGTACAGTCTTAACACAAGCATCAACCTCACGATATAACTTTCTTATAATCGCTACCTCTTCCTTTTCATCCAATACCTCATCATCAATATTAGACAAAATCGACTCTAAAACCTCAAAACTATTATTTAAATTCAAATACTCATGAATAGTAGCCCTCGTCTTACCAGTAATCACAACCCTCGTCTTACCATTAGGAAGTTCCACCTTATGAGTTATTTTAGAAACAACACCAATCTTAGGTAAATTCTTTATATCAGGATGCTTCTCCGATAACTTTATATTACTCACAACCAAAAGTTCATTATCATGAAACAACTCAGCCACATCAATTATATTTTTACTATCATCATTACTAAATTCCAATCTAATATCATTATTAGGAAGTAATACTATTCCTTTTAATAAGATGACTGGCAAGTTCGTTTTAATCATTTTATTACCCCCCTTGGAATGCGATTATTATAATACAAAAAAAAACAAAAGTCTACATTATTAAGACTTTAATTACTATTTTTTTCAGACAAATGATTAGTCAAATTATCAAGCCTATATCCCCTAGATTTTATATAACTAACAATCAAACCAAGTTCACTATTTACCTTCTCATTAACATCCAAAGAAATCAAAGAACCAGCCTTAATCTGCTTCTTAATCTCCATCATGGGATTAGAACCAACCACAATACTAGGCCTAACCGTATAACTCATCTGAAGCGCACAAGCCTTCAAATCATCCACATTACCCGTATCATAACAATAATTAATCTTTTGTTTCCCCAACGTTCTAAAAATATTATTCATCCAAACATACTCAGCCTTCTGATAATTCATACCATAAGCCAAATTACCAACCGTATGCCCCTCCTTAATAAGACTCAAAGTCAACTCATTATTACTCTCAAACCAGTTTCCATCAACAAAAAAAGTTGCCTTAACATCTTCCCTATTCAAAACATCCAATATAGCACCAATATCATCCGAAGAAGAAACATTAAACATCAAACTAACCATATTCTTTAACCTATTACCACTAATAATTACCTTATCATAATTATCCTTTAAACTAACATTAGGCTCCACATCATCATATACCAAATACTTGTCACAAAAAAAACCAATCTTTTTCATCTCACTATAACTTTTCTTAACATTAACCCGCTTCCCATACAAACCAGGAACCATTCCCGTATCATCTATAACAGCATCAACACCACCAACATAATAACTATCAGCCTTATCCTTAATCTCAGTCATCAACTCATCCATATCATTAACAACCACCGCCGTTTTCTCAGAAATTATAAAACTCAAACAAATTAAAGTCGCCATACCCAATTTACTGAAAAAATTCCTCATCATACCACCCTAATCAAGTATATGACAAAAACCTTTTTTTTTAACTGTTTTTCACCTTTAAATAAATAACACATATTATATATTGAAAGGAGATACTTATGAACAATATGAACAATTATCAACCATTTTATAACTATCCACAAAACTATAACCCAAAAGAATATCCAAAAAACAACGACGAACGACTTATCGGAGGCGGATTCGCATTCCCATTTCTACTAGGAGGAGTAACAGGAGCAGCCATCGCACCAGCATTCTGGGGAGGCGGATATGGATACAATAGACCATACTATAGACCATACTACGGACCATACCCAGGACCATACTACGGGCCATACAGATAATCAGTTTATACTGATTTTTTTTATTACCTAAATTGAACAGGCTTAGACTCACTAATCGTCTTAAATTGATAATTCATATCCTTCAAAACACTAATTATCGAAGGCAAAGCCTTAACCGTTTGTTCCTTAGTATCAGAATCATGAAAAAGTAATGTAATCTCCCTACTAGAACAATTTATAACCTGCATCAAAGTCGATTTAATAATCTCATCACTAGTTATCGTCAAAGAAGAAGAATCCATAGAATCAATATTCCAATCATAATAAACAACATTCAAATCATCAAAATAAGAACTTATCTCATTAAAAACACTCAAACGCAAATTCTTCGACTTACTACCACCAGGAAAACGATAAATAAAAATATCCCTACCAGTTTCCCTTTTAAGCAAACTCTGCATCTCTTTAAAATAACTCTTAAATGAACCAAAATCACTATACAATTCCTCAGTATCATGATATCCATGAATTCCAACCTCATAACCAGACTCCAACTCTTCACTTATATACTTATAATTATCAGTATTTTTCTGAGGCGAAACAAAAAAACTAGCCTTTACATCATAATCCCTCAAAACATCAAGAATTTTAGGAGTAATACTCGTTGGTCCATCATCAAAAGTGAGAAACGCAACCGCATCCTCCTTATTATCATATATTACAATATTATGTTCAATACTTGCCTCATTAGAAGCATCATCAGATACCCTATAAATAACCTTATAAATACCCTTAGTATTAACATCATAACTACCCTCTACCTTAATCTTATCAGTAATATCACCATCAAAATTATCAATTGCCGAACAACCAATCACACTATCCGCTCCAAGCACAAAAGCCGAATAATCACTATCACACACAAACTTAGGAGCCTCCTCATCAATAACCTTAACAATTCTATTAACCTCAACTTTATTATTACTATTATCAGTAACCCTATAAGTCAAAACATACTCACCATAATTAGAAGTATCAACCTCACCAATAACCTCAACCCTATCAGTAATATCACCATCATACTCATCCACTGCCTTATAACCAGGTTCCTCATAAACATCATTAAGAGAAACTTGAACAATCTGCTCACCCTTCAACTTAATAACCGGCGAAACATCATCAACAACCCTAACATTTCTCCTAACACGCAAAGTCTTTCTACCAATTTTCAAAGAATAATCAACATAATAAGAACCAATAACCTTCGTATCAACATTACTATCTATCTTTACTTTACTAACATAATCGTCATTAGCATTCTTAACAATAACACCAGCCTCATGATAAGTATCACGATAAGAAATAACCATATTTTTACTACCATTCAACTCAAGACGTGGCAAAGTATTATACAAAACAGACACAACAAAAATAACAATAAATAAAATAAAAACTATAACAAATCTTTTCATAAAACCATCTCATCTTCAAAAATATTATACCATAGAAACCCAAAGAAATAAAAAAAAACATGAGTATTATTACCCATGCCATAAATTAATTACCCTTTAAGCGAGATCTCATATCCCTATTCATATCCCTTTGCTTAATAGCCTCCCTTTTATCATAAGACTTCTTACCACGGGCCAAAGCAATCAATAACTTAACCCTATTCTTCTTAAAATAAAGTTTAACAGGAATTAAAGTATAACCATTCATCTTAATCTTATCATTAATCTTAAGAATTTCCCTCTTATTAAGCAACAATTTCCTCGTTCTCGTCTCATCATGATTAAAAATATTACCTTGTTTATATTGACCAATATGCATACCTATCACATAAGCCTCTAAACCCCTAATAACAACATAACTATCCTTCAAATTACAATTACCCTGCCTTATAGACTTAACCTCAGTACCAACCAAAACAATACCAGCCTCATAAGAATCAAACAACTGATAATCATACTTTGCTTTTCTATTATTGATTTCCATTATCATATCTCCTTAAAACCGACTTGAATTCTTTGATCACCTGTCGGATTAATAATACTCTTATACTTCTCATACTTAGCCTCATAACCACTAAGCAAAGTATCATTCAAACTATAAAAAGGTATCACCTTAAAATTCCTATATCTTTCATGATAAGTCCATATCAAATCAGCCTGAACATCATCAATCGTAACACTAACATCATCATTATGAACATGTTTATTAATATCAAGAGAAACCATCATTCCAACCCTAGTATTCTCATCAGCCTGTGCTGAAATAAAATTACCAAGCGAATAAATAACTAAAGTATCACCAACATACTCAATTGGCTGAATAACATGCGGATGAGTTCCAATCACAATATCAACACCAAGCGAAGATAAAAACTGCGCAGCATCTCTTTGATAAGACGTCGGAACATGCGTATACTCATTACCCCAATGCATAGAAACAATAAGCACATCAACCTTATCCCTAACACTCAAAACATCCTGCTTTACAACTTCCTTATAAGCCTCATAATCATCACCATAAACACTCCAAACATTAACCAAATACTCATAACCACTAGGAACAGGCAACCCATTAGTACCATAAGTATAACCTAATACCGCATACTTAATACCATTTTTTTCAGCAATCTGGATATTATTACGCTTCAAAGAAGAAGAATAACTACCAGTAACATAAGCATCCTGAGACTCCCAAAAATTAACCGAATAACTAGCACCTTTAACACCCTTATCCATCGTATGATTAGTAGCAAGATTAACAATATTAAAACCAGAAGCCAACATATCAAGACCAATCTCATCAGGAGAATTAAACATAGGATAATTAGATAACCCCAAATCTTTACCCCCAATTATAGTCTCTTGATTATAAAAAGCCAAATCATGACTAGAAGCAAGAGGCGCTATTTCAGTAAACATATCCTTAAAATCATAAATATAATATCCATCAGAAGACTTTTCTGTCGTTTGAGCATCCTTATATACAGCATCATGAATTAACGCATCCCCAACAGCAAACAAAGAAACACTATAATCCTCCTGAGACTCATTAATCATACTATAATTATCCTGAGACTCATTAATCACATCAGAAACATTCTTATCAGCACAACCAGTTAACAAAAGCAAAAAAGCAACAACAACAATCCTACTTCTCAATGACAAAATCAACCGTCTTCGTCTCCTTACTAGCTGCCTTAACCCTAATCGTTACCTTATCACCCAAACGATAACCTCTTTTATTATTTCTACCAACTAAACTAAAAGAATCCTCATTATAAACATAAAAATCATCCGTCAAATCATCAAGCCTTACTAAACCTTCAACCGTATTATCAAGCATAACAAACATCCCAAAAGGCACTACACTACTAACAATTCCATCATAAACCTCACCAATATGATTTAACATATACTCAGCCTTCTTCATATCATCAACCTCACGCTCACACTGAGCAGCCGCACGCTCCCTCTCCGAAGAATGAGCCGTAATATCAACTAATCTATTATCAAAAAAATTAACCGTATTCTCATCAACCTTAGAAAGAAATAAATACTCCCTAAGTAAACGATGAACCGTCAAATCCGGATACCTTCTAATAGGAGACGTAAAATGCGTATAACACTTGCTAGCTAAACCAAAATGACCAATATTTTTTTTATCATAAACAGCCTTCTGCATACTTCTTAATAAAATTGAAGACAATATATTATACTCAGGCTTATCCTTCAACTGTTCCAACATCCCTTGCATACTCTTAGGCGTTATCTCTTTATTATTACCCAAAATCTTATAACCCAATATAGAAACAAACCTCTTGAAATTACCAATTTTCTCTTCACTAGGTTCACCATGAACACGATAAACAAAAGGTAAATCCATATAAAAGATATGTTGTGCCACTGTCTCATTAGCAGCAATCATAAAATCCTCAATCAACTTTTCACCAGTTCCACGTTCCCTTAACTTTACAGAAACAGCACGTCCCTTATCGTCAACAATAATCTTTGACTCATTCAACTCAAAATCAATATATCCTCTATTTTCCTTATATTTACGTAATATTTTCGCAAGTTTAGCCATTAATTTAAGTGTATCAACATGAGCCTCATACCCAGCTGGAACAACATTATCTTCAAGTATCTTATTAACACAACCATAAGTCATCTGTTTATTAGAATTAATAACACTTTCAAAAATATCATAATTAACAGTTTCACCCTTAGCATTAATCTCCATAACACAAGAAATAGTAAGTCTATCAACACCAGGATTCAAAGAACAAATACCATTAGACAACTTATGAGGAAGCATAGGAATAACCCTATCAGCAAGATAAACGCTTGTCCCCCTATCACGAGCCTCAACATCCAAAGGACTATCCATCGTAACATAATGACTAACATCAGCAATATGAACACCAAGCTCATAATTACCATTATCAAGTACCCTCAACGATATCGCATCATCAATATCCTTTGTATCATCACCATCAATAGTAAATATCTCTTGATTCCTCAAATCCCTCCTATTAACCAATTCATCAGACTTAACATCAAACGGTAAATTATCAGCCTGTTTCATAACCTCATCACTAAAAATATCATTTATATCATACTTAGCCGTAATCGATAAAATATCAACACCAGGATCATTCTTATGCCCTAAAATACGCAAAACTTCACCCTTATAATTATTATCCTTAAGTTTATTAGTAATCTTAACCAAAACTTTATGACCATTCATCGCACCCATTGTCTTTTTAGGATCAATAGAAATATTAATTTTAACCTTCTTATCATCCAATAAAACATAGGCTTTACCCTTTTTATAATAAAACTCACCAACCATATTACTCAAGTTACGATCAACAATCTTTAAAATTCTACCCTCAGGCTCCTCACAATTTTTAGACGTAATTTCAACAATAACCTTATCATTGTGAATAGCGCCATTAACAGAATCAAAAGGAATAAAAATATCCTTTCCATCATTAATATCAACAAAACCAAAACCACGCTTATTAGCCAAAAAAGTACCAACCCTCAAATGACTATTAGAAAAAAGCATAAAGTTATCCTTCTTTGTTCTATATACTTGTAAAGACTCCTCCAAACTATTTAAAACCTTAATTAACTCCTTAAAGCTATCCCTCTTCAAATTTAACTTTTCTTCCAATTCAAAAGCACTCATAGCCTTATTCTCTTTTTTTAATAACTCCAATATTCTATTTTCCAAAGTTTCTTGATTATCCATACATCCTCCTATAAAGTCTATCATAATTATACACTTTTTTTAAATAAATATATATACATAATTAAACAATTTTAGGGGTTGAATAATTTTTAATAAAATGTTATTATTAATTATAAGGAGATGAAATAATGAAAAAGGGATTTTATATTGGAGCGTTCGTAATGAGTGCATGCCTACTTACAGGTTGTGGATCCAAAGTATTAGAATGTTCTAGAAACAACGACTACAGCGAAGAAATGAAAATGAATCAAACCATAAAAACAACCTTCAAAAAAGATAAAATAACAAAACTATCTATGGATATGGATGTAAAACTTAACGAAACATTTATTGAATATAGAGATGAACTTAAAGCAAGCATTGAAGAAGAATTCTCTAATTTAAAAGATACAAAAGGAATAGAATACGCAACAAAAGACACAGAAGATGGGTTTAAATTTAATTTAGACGCTGACATAAACAAACTAGACGACAATGCCAAAGATCAACTAGACCTAGTTAATACAGAACAATCATATGAAGATGCAAAAGCAGAATTTGAAAGCGAAGGTTATACATGTAAATAAAAGACTAAAAAAGTCTTTTTTTATTAAACAAAAAACCCCATAAACATATGAGGTATAAAGAAAAATTATCTCTTAGAAAATTGTGGAGCACGTCTTGCAGCTTTAAGACCAGGTTTTTTACGCTCTTTACAACGAGGATCTCTAGTAATAAAACCCTCTCTCTTTAAAATCTTCTTATAACTATTCTCACTATCTTCATTAGCCTTATCATAAACCAACAAAGCCCTAGTTATACCCAATCTAATAGCACCAGTCTGGCCAGTAAATCCACCACCATTAACCTTAACATCAATATCAAAAGACTCCTCTGTTCCAGTAGCAACTAAAGGTTGTTTTAAATCCATAACATTAGTTTCATATGGAAAGAACTCTCTAACATCTCTGCCATTAACAGTAATTTTACCCTTACCAGGAACCATCTTAACCTGAGCAACAGAAGACTTTCTTCTACCTGTTCCTAAAAAAACTCTCTTATCTGCCATTTAAAACCCTCCTTAGTCCATCTTAATTGGCTTTTGAGCCATATGAGGATGCTCGCTACCTTCATAAACAAATAACTTCTTATAAGTAGCTCGTCCTAACCTTCCCTTTGGAAGCATTCCTTTAACTGCTCTTTCAATCATCTCAACAGAATATTTTTCTTTCATTTCACGAGCTGTTCTCTCGCGTAAACCACCAGTGTATCCACTATGATTATAATAAATCTTATCATCAAGCTTATTACCAGTTAAATTAACCTTTGAAGCATTAACGATAATAACATAATCTCCACAATCAACATGAGGAGTAAAAGTAGGCTTATGCTTACCTCTTAAGATATGAGCCGCACGAGTTGCTACACGACCTAAATTCTTACCTTCAGCATCGATAACATACCAATTACGAACAATATCTTCCTTTTTTTGCATATACGAATCTTTCATAAAAATTTCCTTTCTCCATTACATTCAATAGACTGTCCCAAGGTCTATCAATGTGGGATAAACAAAATGTACCAAATAAAATTGTACTAGAAATACCAAATAAAGTCAACCAAAAATACAACTAAAATTACTAAAACTACTTCAAATCATCTAAATTATTATAAACATAATCCCAAACCTTATTAGGAATATTACCAAGATACTTACCATCAAAACCATTAGAACTCGCAACACGACGAGCAATATTAATATAATCATCAATATAATCATGACCAGAAACCAAAGTTCTAACCAAAACATCAGCCCAATGAATCTTACAAGTAGCCAAATCACTATTTCTAATAAACTTAACAACATACTCCAAATTATAATTCATATGATAAAAATGACTCGACCACTCACCATCAATAAGCTCCATAATAGCAAACTCCAAACCAGGCTTACCAGAAAAACACTGCCCAACACTACCAGGATTAATAAAACAAGTACCATCCTTCACAAACAAACACTGCTTATGAACATGACCAAAAACATGATACTTATAATCAACATTACTACTAAGTTTATGACTAACATAAATCTTAGGACACCCCTTAATATCAACAACAACATGATCAGGCAAACTAGAAATATAATTAATATCCGAACGACTCAAAGAATTATACGTTAACATCAAACTACCCGTAACATCAACATCACTAAAATCCTTACTCCTACCATTATGAAAATCAATAATATAATCCTCCCTATTACCCTTAATCATCCAATGCCTATACTTCTCATTCTTAAGACGAATAAACTCCAAAACCTCCGACGACAACAAAATATCAGTAATATAATCACCACACCATATAATACCATCAATTTTTAGTTTCTCAATAAAATCAAACGCCTTCTCTAAAGCAGGTAAATTACCATGAATATCACTAACAACAACTAATCTCATATATACAAAACATCCTTCAAATACAAACCACACGCAGGCGCACACCTACCCGCACTTTTTCTATCACAAGCACCAAACATAATAGATAAATCAGAAGGGAGAAACTTACCTTCACTAATATCAATAAGTGTACCAACCATATTCCTAACCATATATCTCATAAAACCAGTCCCCAAAAAAGAAATAATAACTATATCACCATAAACTTCAATATCCGCCTTAAAAATCTCTCTCTCATAATTATCACGAACATCACTACCAGCCGTAAAAGACCTAAAATCATGAACACCACAAAAATACTTCAAAGCCTCCCTCATAACACCAAGATCAAGCCTTCTATTATACTGAAAAACATAATCTTTCATAATCGGATTATACTCACCAGTATTAATTACATACATATACTCCTTACTCTTAACACTATACCTAGCATGAAAACTAGAATTAACAACAACACAATCCTTAACATAAATATCCTTAGGCAACAAGCCATTAAAAGCCTTAATCAACTTTTCGCAACTTATATCCATATCCAAATCAAAATGAGCCTTCTGATTCAAAGCATGAACCAAAGCATCCGTCCTCCCACTCGCAACAACACCGACCTTAGTGCCACTAATAAGTTCCAAAACATCCTCCAACTTTCCCTGAATAGTAGAACCAGTTGGTTGCTTCTGATAACCATTATACTTAGAACCATCATAAGAAAAAGTAATCAAATATCTCACAAAGTCACCCCTCTAACCAATATCAATACCAATACCGCCAAATGACAAACAATCATATAAATATCATTAAAATGCCACCTAAACCCACGAATACTACTCGAAACCAACATTGAACACCTAATCATATCCAAACGCTTAATCGAAGATAAAAAGGCCAATTTAAACAAAGCAAAAACACTACCATTAAAAGAAACACCACGACTAACACAAGCCATTTTAATCCGTTTATACTCAAAAACTAAACAAGGTAAAAAGTAAAAAATAAGAGAAAAACTAACCGCAACACTATAAGCAGAAAAACCAAAAACATCAACAAACCTAAATAAATAAGAAAAACCAAGAGCCATATCATCAATCTTAGTAGTCATAACAAAACCAAGAACATACAAAACAAACAAAACCAATTTACAAACAAGAAAAAAACTAAAAGAAAAATTACGACTTAAAACAAAACAAAGTAAAAACAAAACCAAAAACAAATACTTTAAACTCCAAATTCTTTTAAAATAAACACTAAAAGGAATATTAGAAATACCTACAATAAAAACCAAAACCAAAAACAAAGATACCAACACATTAAAATGAAAACACATAAAAGACATAAAAGAAAAAATAAGAAAAGCCAAAATTTTACACAAAGGATTTAATGAATGAATCTTAGAAGAACAATTATAATACAAAGAAAAATTACTTAACATATCTATACACATCCTTTATCAAATCATTAATCTCATCCCTATAACCAATTTTAACATTCTTATTCTCTAAAACCAAATTAGAAAAATGCAAAACATCAGGAACCTTAAGCCCACAACTTTTCATAGCAAGCTCATTAGAAAAAACATCATACTTATCTCCCTCTAAAAAAATACTACCATCCTTTATCAAATAAACATAATCAACAAACTTGTGCAAAAAATCAACGTCCTGACTAACAACAATAATTGTCTTACCAAAATCCTTCTTAAGAACCTTAATAAGCCTCAAAAAATCATTCTTACCCCTACTATCAAGACCAATAAAAGGTTCATCAAGAATAACAACATCAGGATCATGAATAAGAACACAAGCAAGCCCTAACCTTCTTCTCTCACTACTACTAATTTTATAAGGATCTTTATACAAAAAACTCTCATTAAGACCAACCATATTAATAACATCAATAACCCTTTTATCAAAATCAAGACCCTTATAACCAACTTTAATCTCATCATAAACAGACTTATTAAAAATTTGCCTATCAACAAATTGAAACAAAAAACCAACTTTACCTCTACAAGGATAAGAATTATTCACACTAAAATTAACACTACCAAGCTTCACATAACCATTAATAGGAACAAGCAAACCATCAATAAGCTTCAATAAAGTCGACTTACCACTACCATTACCACCAACAAAAGCACTAATTTTATTACTCTTAAATTCACAAGAAAAATTATCAATAATCAATTTATCATCATATGAAAAAGAAACATCCCTAACCTTTACTTCCATAAAGCATCAATCATCTCATTCATATCAAAAACAAAACCATCCACTAAATCATAATAAGATAACCGCTTAGATAAATCAACCATAAAAGGCAAACTAATACCCATACCCTTCAATAACTTTTCTTGCTTATAAATAAAATCCTTAGTACCAGACAAAACAACATGTCCATCATCCATCAAAATAATAAAATCACCATACAAAGACTCATCAATTTCACTAGTAATATTAAGAATAGTAACACCAAAATCCCTATTAACAAGCCTTAATAACTCAAAAATCTTACCTCTAGTAACAGAATCAATCATAGAAAAAGCATCATCAAAAATAAGTAACTTAGGCCTCTTTAAAATAGCCTTAGCAAGCAAGACAACCTGTCTTTCACCAAAACTTAACTCACAAAAAGACTTATTAAGCAAATGACCAATACCTAAATAAGAAACAATGTCATTGACATTAGAATAATCCCCATTACCAATAGCCGAAATCAAATCATCAAAAACTGTACTACCAACAATAACATCATCAACATCCTGAAAAACAACACCAATACGATCTCTAATCAAAGAAATATTATAATTATCTAAAGACAAACCATCAATGAAAATAGAACCATCAAACTTAAGTAAACCAGTCAAAAGCCTAACCAATGTACTCTTCCCACTTCCATTACTTCCAACAAGAGTAGTAAAAGAACCATTCTTTATAGATAAATTAAAGTCATTAAAAATAACACTATCATCATAACGAAACTTTAAATTATTAATAACAATCATATTATCCATAACTACCACCCTTATACACATTTTAATATAAATACTTTTTTTTTACAACAAAACAAAAAAAGAAAAAATAAATTTTTCAAAAAACAAAAATTAAAAAAACAAAAATGTAAATATACAAAAAAAAGATAAATTAAATTATCTTTCAAAAAACTTACCTTAGCAAAAGAAAAAAAGACGCTTATTTAGCATCTCCTTCAACTAATTCAAGAATAACAACTAAAGCGTCGTCTCCTCTTCTTTCATTCAATTTTAAGATTCTTGTATAACCACCATTACGCGATTCATACCTTTTAGCCAAATCATCAAAAACCTTCTTAACAGTTTCTGTATCATTATGTAAAAAAGCCAATGCTTTTCTTCTAGCAACCAAAGAACCATCTTTACCATAAGAAATCATCTTATCAACAAACCTACGAACTTCCTTAGCCCTAGTTTCAGTTGTTTCAATTCTTTCATTATTAATTAAGTCCCTAGTTAAATTAGCAAGCATGCTTCTTCTATGCTTATTAGTACGACCTAACTTTCTATAAGCCATTTTAATCCTCCTAACTATTAGTCATCATCACGGAATTTAAGTCCCATATCTTTAATTTTATCCATAACTTCCTTTAAAGATTTTTTACCTAAATTACGTATCTTCATCATTTCTAACTCTGATTTTTCTGTCAAATCACCAAGTGTATTAACACCTGCTCTTTTTAAACAATTATAAGCCCTAACTGAGAAATCCAAATCATCAATAGAAGTTTCCAACTTTTTCAACTTACTATCTTCCTGTTTAGCATTCATAATTCCTGTCATATCAGCAATCTCACTTAAATCTGTAATTATGTTCAAATGTTCAATCAAAATCTTAGCCGACAAAGCCATTGCCTCTTCAGGTCTAATAGAACCATTAGTTTGAACATTCATAATCAACTTATCATAACTTGCATCTTGTCCAACACGGGCAGACTCAACATCATAACTAACCCTTTCAATTGGAGAATAAAGCGCATCAATAGAAATAAAACCTGCCTTTTGATCTTCAACAAAAATTTTATTCTCATTTGAAGGAACATAACCACGTCCATTCGCAACCAATAACTCCATCTCTAACTTACCACCCTTAGAAATAGTACAAATTACTTGCTCAGGATTAACAATCTCCACATCAGCATCAGTAACAATATCACCTGCCGTAACAGTTTTCTCCTCATTAACAGATATAGTTAACCTTTGAACCTCATCAGTATTATTCTTAACAACAACACTCTTCAAATTCAAAACAATAGTAGTAACATCTTCAACTATACCTTCAATAGTTTGAAACTCATGCATAACGCCATCAACCTTAAAAGCAACAATAGCGCTACCAGGCATACTTGATAACATTACACGTCTAAGAGCGTTACCCAAAGTAATACCAAAGCCCCTCTCAAGAGGCTCAAGTTCAAACTTTCCATAACTATTACTCTCAATATAATCAGTTATCTTATACATTGGTTTTTCAAAATTTAACATTCTAACACTCCTTTTCTCTTATCCACGAGGACGTTTTGGTGGACGACATCCATTGTGTGGAATAGGTGTTACATCAGATATAGTTTCAATTTCAAGTCCAGCTGTTTGAAGTGATCTAATAGCTGTCTCACGTCCTGAACCTAAACCTTTAACAAAAACCTTAACAGTCTTCATTCCCATGTCAACAGCAGCACGACCAGCAGCCTCTGCAGCCATACCAGCAGCAAACGGTGTAGACTTCTTACTACCCTTAAATCCTAAAGTACCAGCTGAAGCCCAACTAACAACATTACCATCTAAATCACTAACTGTAACAATAGTGTTATTAAAAGTAGTGTGAATAAAAGCCTTACCTTGTGGTACATTCTTCTTAACCTTACGCTTTCTTGATTTATAAGCCATTTCAATAACCTCCTTTAAAGTCTATTATTTCTTCTTATTAGCAACAACTTTACCTTTACCCTTACGAGTTCTTGCATTTCTATTTGTTCTTTGTCCACGAACAGGCAATCCCTTCTTATGACGAGTACCTTGATAAGAATTAATTTCCATCTTAGTCTTAATATTCATATTAACATCACGACGTAAATCACCCTCAGTCGTATACTTGTTAACTTCATCACGAATACGTGCTAACTCATCATTAGATAAATCTCCAGCCTTCTTATTAACATCAACCTTAGCATCAGCCAATATTTTATTCGATAAACTTCTTCCAATACCATAAATATAAGTTAAAGCAATTTCAGCTCTCTTATTATTAGGTACATCAACACCTTTAATACGTGCCATACTAAACACCTCCTATTAACCTTGTCTTTGTTTATGCTTAGGGTTCTCACAGATTACATAAATCTTTCCCCTACGTCTAATAATTTTACATTTTGGACAAATCTTCTTTACAGATGCTCTTACTTTCATAAAATACCTCCTAATTTTTTCTATAGGTTATGCGCCCACGTGTTAAATCATATGTAGACAACTCTAGAGTAACCGTATCACCTTGTAAAATGCGAATATTATACATTCGGATTTTACCAGAAACGTGAGCAATTACAACATGTTTATTCTCTAGTTCTACTTTAAATTCACCATTAGGTAAAGCCTCAATAACCTTACCAGTTACTTCAATAACATCATCCTTTGCCATCAAATCACCTCTTCGTTAAAATTTCATACCCATCCTTCGTAACAAGCACAGTATGCTCAAAGTGAGCAGATGGTTTATTATCAGCTGTTACAATAGTCCAATCATCATCTAAAATATAAACTTTAGGAGTACCTAAATTAAGCATTGGCTCAACAGCAATAACCATACCCTCTTTTAAAATAGGACCAGTATGTGCAAAACCATAATTAGGAACATCAGGCTCTTCATGTAAATGAGACCCAACACCATGTCCAACTAGTTCACGAACAACACCTAAATTATGTCTATGGGCATGCTTACTAACAGCACAACCAATATCTCCTACTCTTGCTCCATCCTTAATAACAGATAATCCCTCAAATAAAGATTCTTCAGTCCATTTTAATAAATCTTCACATCTCTTACTTATCTTACCAACTGGATATGTCCAAGCAGAATCACCATGATATCCTTTATAACATACACCAATATCAATAGATATAATATCTCCATCATTAAGAACACGATTACTAGGAATTCCATGAACAACTTCCTCATTAACAGAAGTACATATCGTTCCTGGAAAACCATTATAACCCTTAAAAGATGGAGTAGCGCCACGACTTAAAATATAATCATACGCTAACTTATCTAACTCACCAGTAGTAATACCAGGTTTTATAAAATCCTTCAAATAATTATGAACATCACCAGTCATACTACCAGCAATCCTCAAAAGTTCAATTTCGCTAGGCGACTTTATACTAATCACGAACATCACCTATAACACTCTCTATAACTTTTAAAACATAATCTTTATCCTTACCACTATCAACCCTATATAAAATACCTTTATTTAAATAATAGTCAATAAGTGGAAAAGTATTCTTATAATAATCATCATAGCGCTTAGCAAAAGTCTCAACATTATCATCAGACCTTTTAACAAGAACAGCGCCACAATCATCACAAATTCCTAAAACCTTAGGCTTAACATCATCCAAAAATTCATTATAAACACGTTCACAATTTGGACAAACGACACGACCACTTATCCTCTTAATCGCCGTATCCTTATCAACATCCAAAAACAAAACAACATTACAAGTAATACCTAACTCATTAATTAATGAATCATATTTCATCGCCTGATTAACAGTTCTAGGAAAACCATCAAGTATAAATCCTTTTTTGCAATCATCACGCTTTAATCTATCAAGAAGCAAACCAAAAACAATATCATCATCAATCAAACTACCAGAATTCAACTTTTCCCTAATATCGTCATTTTTTAAAGCAACCTCTCTAAGAATATCACCAGTAGAAATATGAACAAAACCATACTCCTTCACCAGCAAATCAGACTGCGTGCCCTTCCCAGCAGCAGGAGGAGCAATAAGAATAATACTCATCATCTCCTACGTCTTCCCTTTCTATAAGTATGACTAACAAGTTGACTTTCGATTTGTTTATATGTTTCCAAACAAACACCAATAACAATCAAAATACCTGTACCACCTAAACTAACACTATTATCTAGATTAGTAAACATACCAAATAAAATTGGAAGCGCAGCAATAAATGCAAGTCCCAAAGCACCAACAACCGTTAAATTCTTCAAAACTTTATTTATATAATCAATAGTTTCATTTCCAGGTCTAACACCAGGAATATATCCACCATTCTTTTGTAAATTCTCAGCCATTTCCTTTGGCTTAATTTGTAAAAATGTATAAAAATACGAAAAAGCAAAAATAAATATAATATAAAGTGCAAAACCTGTACCCGATGACATATTAAGCCACTTATTAACAAAATTAATAAAACCTTCCTTGTTAACAAAATTAGCAACAAAAGCCGGAATAGATATAAGTGCCGAAGCAAATATAACAGGCATAACACCAGCAGAATTTAATTTAAAAGGAACATAATTCTGATTTTTTCCAAAAGTACCAGCTGACTTATTGGCATACTGAATAGGAATTCTCCTCTCAGCAGTTTCAATATAAATAATACCAATAATAAGAGCAAGATAAATTAGAACATAAATCACAAACAATAAAATTCCAAAATTTCCACTATTATTAACAAAACCACTCCATGCCGAAGCAAACATATTAGGCATACTAGCAACAATACCAGCCATGATAATAACACTTGTACCATTACCAATTCCCTTACTTGTAACCTGATCAGCCATCCACATAACAAAACAAGTACCAGCAGTCAAAACTAATGAAAATAACATATAATCCATAACATCATGACCCTTTATATATGTGAATGAAAACATATAACCCTGTACAAAAGCAAGAACAATACCAGTAATTCTAGTAATTTGATTTAACTTAGCCCTACCAGTACCTCCCTGCTTAGACAACTCAGCAAGATATGGAACAATATCCATCTCTAAAAGTTGAATTATAATTGAAGCAGTAATGTATGGAGAAACACCAAGCGCAAATATCGAAACATTTGACAAAGCCCCTCCACCCATAATATTTAATAATTCAAGAAAACCCAAATTATTAATAGAAGCAACATTAACTCCTGGAATAACAATAGCAGTACCTAACTTAAAAACAAATAATACAGCCAATGTAAATAAAATTCTTTTTCTTATTTCTTTATTTTTTGGTGCAAATATTTGCTTAACAGTTGCAAACATTAAATCACCTCAGCTTTTCCACCTAATTTTTCTATCTCTGCATAAGCAACATCAGAAAACTTATGTGCCTTAACAGTTAACTTTTTCTCTAAAGTTCCATTTCCTAAAACTTTAATTCCATCTAATTGATTTTTAACTAATCCCATTTCTTTCAATAACTCTGGTGTAACAACACAACCATCCTCAAACTTATTCAAATCACTTAAATTAATAATAGCATATCTAACTTTAAACTTAGCATTACTAAATCCACGCTTTGGTAATCTTCTAAATAATGGTAATTGTCCACCTTCAAAACCAGGTCTAACTCCTCCACCACTACGAGCGTTTTGTCCTTTATGACCTTTTCCTGAAGTTTTACCTAAACCACTACCAACGCCACGACCAACTCTTTTACGAGCACGAACAGCGCCTTCTGCAGGATGAATAGTATTTAATTTCATATTATCTAATCTCCTCTACCTTTTTACCACGTAACTTAGCAACCTCTTCAATAGTTCTTTGAGACTTTAAAGCCTCTAAAGTAGCATAAGCCATATTAATTTTTGTATTTGAACCAAGTGACTTAGATAAAATATTTTTAACACCAGCAAGTTCAAGAACCGCTCTAACTGGACCACCAGCCTTAACACCAGTACCAGCAGTTGCAGGTTTTAACATAACCCTACTAGCACCTCTAACACCAATTGCTTCATGTGGGATAGTTCCATCAACGATAGAAACTCTAACTACGTTCTTAACAGCTGCTTGTGAAGCCTTCTTAATAGCATCAGGTACTTCCTTAGCCTTTCCATTGCCAATACCTACACGGCCTTTTCTATCACCGACAGCAACTGTAGCAGAGAACTTGAAATCACGACCACCTTGAGTTACCTTAGTAATACGTCTAACATTAACAACTTCTTCTTCAAATTGTTTTTGACGTGGTTCTCTTTTCTTATTTTCCATCAAATTTCCTCCTATTAGAATTCTAATCCATTTTCACGTGCAGCATCTGCTAATGCCTTAACACGTCCGTGATATAGGTATCCACCTCTATCAAAAGTTACCTTAGTAATATTAGCCTCTTTAGCTCTCTTAGCCAATAATTCACCAACCTTAGTTGCTGCATCGATATTTCCACCATTGTCAAGCTTTAACTCCTTGTCAATAGAAGAAGCACTAACTAATGTTTTATCAGCACTATCATCAATGATTTGAGCAAAGATATTACCATTTGATCTAAAAACATTTAATCTTGGTACTAAAGCAGTGCCAACAACTTTCGATCTAACACGAACATGTCTAGCAATACGTGCGTCATTACGAGATTTTTTATTAATCATGAATAACTCTCTCCTTTACTTAATATTAAGCAGCCTTCTTACCCTCTTTACGAATAATATGTTCATCAGAATAACGAATACCTTTACCCTTATAAGGTTCTGGTTCTCTTACACTTCTAACATTAGCAGCAAATTGTCCAACAGCTTGCTTATCAATACCTCTGATAAATAATTCAGTATTACTTGGACTTTCAAGAGTAATACCTTCAGGTACTTCCAAATTAACTTGATGAGAATAACCTGCAGTAATAACCAATTCATTACCTTTAAGTGCAAAACGATATCCTACACCAACAGCCTCTAACTTCTTTTCAAAACCAACTGAAACACCAGTAATCATATTACTGATATTAGCGTTAACAGTTCCATGAGCAGCCTTAAAGTTATCATTACGTCTTGTAACCTTAACCTCTGTTCCTTCAACTTCAACCTTGATATTTTGATCAACTTCAGTAGAAAGTTCGCCCTTAGGACCCTTAACAGTTACTAAAGTACCATCAACACTAACAGTAACACCAGCGGGTATTGTAAGAATTCTATTACCAATACGACTCATAACAATCCTCTCTTTCTACCAAATATAAGCCAATACTTCTCCACCTAATGATTCACTTCTTGCTTCTTTATCAGTCATAACTCCATGAGAAGTAGACACAATAGCAATTCCCAAACCATTCAAAACACGTGGAATTTCAGTAGCCTTAGCATAAACACGTAACCCTGGTTTAGAAATTCTCTTTAATCCAGTAATTACACGTTCCTTCTTATCTCCATATTTTAAGAATAACACAATAATACTTTGAACATCACTCTTCTTAACTTTATAATCAGAAATGAAACCTTCTTCTTTAAGTATTCTTGCAATTTCAATTTTAATTTTTGAAGCGGGTACTTCAACTTCTTTATATCGCAATTGATTTGCATTACGAATTCTTGTAAGCATATCTGCGATTGGATCTGTTACCATATATATCCTCCCTTCATCCTACCAACTAGACTTTTTAACGCCTGGTATTTGTCCTTTATAAGCTAATTCTCTAAAACAAATACGGCAAATTCCATATTTTCTTAATACAGAATGAGGTCTTCCGCATCTTTCACAACGTGTATATTCACGTACTTTGAATTTTGGTTTACGACTAGCTTTTACAATCATGCTTTTCTTAGCCATATAATCCTCCTATAACTATTTCTTAAATGGCATTCCGAAACCTTTTAGTAAATCGTAGGCTTCCTCATTAGTTTTTGCAGTTGTAACAAAAACAATATCCATCCCACGAACCTTAACAACATTATCATACTCAATCTCTGAGAATATAAGTTGTTCAGTTAATCCTAAAGTATAGTTTCCTCTACCATCAAACGCTTTAGATGAAATTCCTCTAAAATCACGAACACGTGGTAATGTAATACTAATTAATTTATCCAAAAAATTATACATATTCTCGCCACGAAGTGTTACTTTACAACCAATTGCTTGACCCTCTCTAACTTTAAAACCAGCAATAGCCTTCTTAGCCTTAGTAGCAACTGGTTTTTGGCCAGTTATAATAGCCATGTCATTCATAGCAGCCTCTAATAATTTAGAATTAGTTGTAGCATCACCAACACCCATATTAACAACAATCTTCTCTAACTTAGGTGCTTCCATAATACTCTTATAACCATACTTTTTCATTAAACTAGGTACAATCTCTTTATTATACTTTTCTTTTAGGTGGTTCATATATACCCTCCTTCCAATTAATTAAGTTCTTCATTAGACTTTTTACTAACTCGAACTTTATTACCTTTTTTATCAGTAGTGTGACCAATTCTGGTTCTTTTTTTAGTTTTTGGATCCACAAGCATTACATTAGAAGCATCAATTGGAGCCTCAACTTCAACAATACTCCCTGCTACTTGACCATTAGGTTTAATATGTTTTTTAACCATATTAGCGCCTTCAACAATGACTTTATTATCTTTTAAAACATTTGAAATTGTTCCAAGGGCACCCTTAGATTTACCAGAAATAACAACTACTTTATCTCCTTTTTTAAAGTTCATATTATTCCTCCAACCTATAACACTTCTTTAGCAAGTGATACAATTTTCATATAATCTTTATCACGTAATTCACGCGCAACCGGTCCAAATACACGAGTTCCAACTGGACTCTTATCATCCTTAATAATAACACAAGCATTATCATCAAATTTAATATAAGACCCATCTTCTCTTCTAAGACCAAATTTACTTCTAACAACTACAGCCTTAACAACTTTCTTTCGTTCAACTGTACCGCTAGGAGTCGCCTTTGTTACAGTTCCAACTACAATATCACCGATATTACCAGTCTTAACTTTGCTTCCACCAAGTACACGAATAACTAAAAGTTCTCTTGCACCCGAATTATCAGCAACTTTTAAACGACTTTGTTGTTGAATCATATATTAATCCTCCTATTCGTTAGCAATTATAAAACAACTGCTTCTTCAACTACTTCAACTAAACGGAAATGCTTAGTCTTAGATAGTGGTCTAGTCTCAGCAATACGTACAATATCGCCAACTTTTGCTACATTTTTCTCATCATGTGCAGCATATTTTTTAGAATATTTAACACGTTTATGATATAAACGATCCTTTTTGTAAGTTTCAACTAAAACTGTAATAGTTTTATCACCTTTATCACTCACAACTTTTCCTACTAATTCTTGAGCTCTCTTTTCCATTATAAACCTCCTAATCTTGTAGTTCACGTTCACGTAAAATAGTCTTCATACGTGCAACTGACTTTCTTAATTCTCTTATTCTTGAAGGTTTTTCAAGATTACCAGTAGCTTGACTTAAACGTAAGTTAAATAATTCTTCTTTACACTCTTCGATTTTAGCTAATATTTCTTCATTAGTTAAATCTCTAATTTCCTTATTTTTCACGTGTCTCACCACTTTCTTTCTTAACAAATTTACATTTGATTGGAAGTTTATGCATAGCAAGTCTAAGCGCTTCACGTGCTACTTCTTCAGTAACTCCACTTATCTCAAACATAATTTTATTCTTCTTAACAACTGCAACCCATACCTCTGGTTGACCTTTTCCTTTACCCATACGAGTTTCCAAAGGAATTTTAGTCAAAGACAAATGTGGGAAAATGTTAATAAAAACTTTACCACCACGTTTCATATAACGTGTCATAGCAACACGAGCTGCTTCAATTTGTTGTTGAGTTATCCAAGCACCTTCCAATGCTTGCAATCCATACTCTCCAAAATGAAGCTCAGTATTTCCTCTAGAAACACCATCATATACTAAACGATGTGGACGACGATACTTAGTTCTCTTTGGAATGACTGCCATCTACATTACCTCCCTTATCTTTCTTTTCAGGAAGGATTTCTCCTTTATAAATCCATACTTTAACACCAATTTTACCATAAGTAGTATTAGCCTCTTTATGTGCATAATCAATATCTGCTCTTAAAGTATGAAGAGGAATATTTCCTTCAGTATATCCTTCAGTTCTTGCCATATCAGCACCAGCCAAACGACCAGAAACTGAAGTTTTAATACCCTTAGCCCCTGCTTTCATAGCGTTTCTAATAGCTCTCTTTTGAGCAATTCTAAACGAAACACGATTTTCAATTTGATGAGCAATGTTTTCTGCTACAAGTGCAGCAACAACATCTGGGTTTTTAATTTCCATAATTGAAATTTGTACATTTTCATTAACTAACTTTGAAAGTTCTTTTTTTAGTTTTTCAACTTCATCGCCACCATGGCCAATTACAACGCCAGGTTTTGCAGTATTAATAACAACATCAGTTTTCTTAGCAGTTCTCTCAATTAAAATACTAGAAACTGAAGCATCTTTTAATTTTTTAAATAAAAATTCACGAATTTTAACATCATTATTTAAAAACTTAGCAAAATCCTTGTTATCTGCATACCAATTAGATTCCCAAGATTTATTGATGCCAATTCTAAGTCCGACTGGACTAACTTTTTGACCCACGAGTTCTCCTCCTTTGTTTATTTTTCACTCACAACTATTTTAATGTGACTAGTTCTTTTCTTAATTGGATCTACGTGTCCACGAGAACCAAATTTCATTCTTTTCATTGTTTGTCCTTCATT
Source organism: uncultured Bacilli bacterium (assembly GCA_947632415.1). GTDB lineage: Bacteria > Bacillota_I > Bacilli_A > RF39 > UBA660 > UBA3631. Next base: position 2,683 of record CANRPB010000006.1, on the reverse strand, counting down.
GACAATAGCCTCTTTAACATAAAGATTATTTTTATCTAATCCTAAATTATTTTCAGCATTTGCTACTGCAGAAACCAAAACTTTTCTAGAAATCCTAGCTGATTCCTTATTAATATTCTTTAAAATTTTATCGGCTTCTAAAACACTTTTACCACGTATTAAATCTATAACTAAACGGGCTTTACGAGGTGCAATTCTAACTCCCTTTGCAATCGCTACTGCTTCCATTTTAGTCCTCCTTCCAGATACTATTTTTTATCTTTATTATCGCCGTGTCCACCAAACTTACGAGTCAAAGCAAACTCACCTAATTTGTGTCCAACCATATCTTCTGTTACATAAACAGGAATATGCTCTCTACCATTATGAACAGCAAATGTAAGTCCGACAAAGTCAGGGTAAATGGTTGTTCGACGAGACCAAGTTTTAATAACTTCTTTTTTACCTGATTCTTTAACTTTTTGAACTTTCGCTAACAAACTTTTGTCAGCAAAAGGTCCTTTTTTTAAACTTCTAGCCATTATCTTCAATCCTTTCCCTATTTTTTACGACGACGAACAATTAACTTATCAGATTGTTTTTTATTGCTACGTGTCTTATGTCCTAATGCAGGTTTACCCCAAGGAGTAACTGGACCTTTACGACCAACTGGTGTACGTCCTTCACCACCACCATGTGGGTGATCATTAGGATTCATAACAGATCCTCTAACAGTAGGCTTAATACCCATATGTCTTTTACGACCTGCTTTACCAATATTTACTAATTCATGGTCAGCATTACCAACCTCACCAATAGTAGCACGACAAGTGCTTAACACTTTACGAACCTCGCCACTAGTCAAACGAATTAATGTATACTTTCCTTCAGTACCCAATATTTGAGCACTAGAACCAGCAGAACGAACAATTTGCCCACCTTTACCAGCCTTTAACTCAATATTATGAACTAAAGTACCTTCAGGAATATTTTCAAGAGTTAAACAATTACCAACTTTTATGTCAGTCTTAACTCCGCTCTCAATTTTATTTCCAACTTTTAAACCTTTTGGAGCAATAATATATCTTTTTTCTCCATCAGCATAGTTAATTAAAGCAATGTTAGCAGTTCTATTTGGATCGTACTCGATAGAAGCAACAGTTCCAACAACACCATCTTTATTTCTCTTAAAATCAATAAGACGATACTTTCTCTTTGCTCCACCACCACGATGTCTTAAAGTAATTTTACCTTGGTTATTACGTCCACCATTCTTCTTTAATGTAACAACTAAAGATTTCTCTGGTGTAGTTTTAGTAATATCTTCATTCACTAATTTGGACATATTTCTTGTACCATTAGTCATTGATTTAAAACTTTTAATCGCCATATATATCCTCCTTAATTAAGTTCAATAGAACTTCCTTCACTCAACTTAACATATGCTTTTTTAACTCTGTTAGTCTTACCAACGTAACGACCAACTCTTTTCTTCTTAGGTTTTACATTTACAGTATTAACCTTTTCAACTTTTACGTTGAATATTTTTTCAATAGCCTGTTTGATTTGTGTCTTATTAGCCTTAACATCAACACTAAATACAATAGTATTATTGTCATGACTTGAATTAGCACTCTTCTCAGTAATAATTGGTGCTTTTATAACATCCCTATAATTACTCATTAAACAAGCACCTCCTCTATCATCTTGATAGCCTTTTCAGTAATAACCATATAATCAGCTGAAATAATATCTAAAACATTAATTTCATTAGCCTGTAATAAAATAACATTACTCAAATTACGTGTAGCTAAAACCATATTCTCATCTAATTCATCAACTACGATTAATACATTTTTGCTAACTTTCAAATTTTCTAAAACACCTACAACTTCTTTAGTCTTAGAACTCTCTAACTTAAATGAATCAACAACAACTAACTCATTATCGATTGCTTTATAAGCCAAAGCAGACTTTAAAGCCAAGCGTCTTTCTTTACGATTCATTTTCTTATCGTAACTTCTTGGATGTGGTCCAAATACTACTCCACCATGATACCATTGAGCAGCACGAATACTACCTTGACGAGCACGTCCTGTTCCCTTTTGTCTCCATGGCTTCTTACCTCCACCACTTACTTCACTACGTGTTTTTGTACTTGCAGTACCTTGTCTTAAAGAGTTTCTTGATAATGTAATTGCGTCATATAAAACAGCATCATTTGGTTCCATTTCCCATAATTCTTTATTTAAAGAAATATCATTAGTTTTTTCACCTTTAATATTTAAAACAGATATTTTTCCCATCTAGTTTCCTCCTATTCCTCAGTAGAGGCATTAACTTCTTCAGTGCTAACATTCTCTTGATTATCCGCTACAGCTTCTTCAATAACATAAGAATTTAACTCTTGAGCCTCATTAACCTTTCCAGGATTTTTTACTGATGATTTAATAATAACCAATGATTTTTTAGGACCAGGTACATTACCCTTAACCAAAATTACATTATTTTCTTTATCAACTGAAACAATCTCCAAATTTTGAATTGTAACAGTTAAAACTCCCATATGTCCTGGTAACTTTTTACCTTTAAAAACACGCATAGGTCTCATAGTACCCATAGAACCAGGTCTTCTATGATAATGTGAACCATGTCCCATAGGTCCTCTACTTTGTCCATGTCTTTTAATAACACCTTGGAACCC